>JANPIT010000670.1:0-5350 GCA_031425115.1 Opitutaceae bacterium
GTTTAACCACGGAGACACGGAGGCACGGAAAGCACGATTGAGAGGGCATCGGCGATGACTTGGCCGTCATCGCCGAGGGGCTCCCCGCGCGTAGGCGCGGTTCACGGCGCCTGGCGCCGTGCCGGGATAGATATCAGCTGATCGCTGAACGCTGATTGCTGACCGCTTTGAGCTCGAGCATCAGTTGCACGGATAAGGTGCGGCGCGGTCTTGCGGTGGGGTTGGGTTTGGCGCGACGCTGGGCTGCCTTATTAAGAAGGCTCCTATGAAAACTCGTCGTTACTTTGTTAAACTGGCCGGGGTGGCGGCGGTGGTGGTGGCCGGGGCGCGCGCGGGGGCGCAGCCGGCGACGTCGGCCGCGGCGACACGTGCGTCGAGCGGTGCGGACGATCGCGCGTATTGGTGCGAGGTCGCGGGGAGGCTCGCCAATCCGCTGCTCACCGCCATGGCGGCGCGGAGGTTGAAGGTGGAGATGCCGGTGGAGGGTCATCCGTCGTCGAAGGATCGGCCGCAATATACTTATCTCGAAGGGCTGGGGCGGCTGCTGGCGGGGATCGCGCCGTGGCTGGAATTGCCCTCGGACGCGACGGCGGAGGGCAAGCAGCGGGAGCGTTTGGCGGGGCTCGCGCGGGCGGCGATCGATGCGGGGACGGATCCGGCGTCGCCGGATTTTCTTAACTTCGCGAAGGGGCGGCAGCCGCTGGTCGATGCGGCGTTTCTCGCGCAGGCGATGTTGCGCGCGCCGAACGCACTCTGGAAGAAGCTGGAGCCGCGCGTGCAGAAGAACGTGATCGCGGCGATGGAGTCGTCGCGGCCGATTCAGGCGGGCGAGAATAACTGGAAGCTGTTCGCGACGATGGTGGAGGTGTTTCTGCATCGAGCAGGCGCGAAGCGGAACGATGCCCGGCTCTTCGAGGGGATCACCAAGCATCGCGAGTGGTATTTGGGCGACGGCATGTATGGCGACGGCCCGGAGTTCCACTGGGATTACTATAATTCCTTCGTGATCCAGCCGATGCTGGTCGAGGCGCTCGACGCGGTGGCGGGCGAGGCGGCGGAGTGGAAGACGTTTCAAGGGAAAGCGCGCGAGCGGCTCACGCGGTGGGCGGCGGTGCAGGAGCGGATGATCGCGCCGGATGGGTCGTATCCAGTTCTTGGACGCTCGATCGCGTATCGCGCGGGGGCGTTCCAGGGCCTGGCGATGGCGGCGTGGCGGCACTTGCTGCCGAAGGAGGTGGCGCCGGCGCAGGCGCGCACGGCGTTGACGGCGGTGATGCGGCGGACGCTCGAGGCGCCGGGGACGTTTGATGCGAAGGGCTGGCTGCGAATCGGGCTGGCGGGTCACCAGCCGGGCCTGGGCGAGACGTATATTTCCACGGGGAGTTTGTATCTGTGCAGTGTGGCGCTGTTGCCGCTGGGGCTGCCGGCGAGCGATCCGTTTTGGAGCGCGCCGCGGGCGAAGACGACGTGGGAGAAGGCGTGGGCAGGCGTGGACCTGCCGGTGGATAAAGCAGTCAAAAGCCCGAAATAGTCAGGTCGGCGGGCGTGCGCGATCACGCGACGCACGCGTATCCAAAAAGTCGTGGCGCTGGCGCGGGCGAGGTGCTGGGTCGTGCGGTGCGGACGCAGCGGCACCGGCTGGTGGAGTGGAAAGCGATCGGGGCGGCGCCGGAGACGGCGGAGTTCGAGCTTTACGACTATGAGGTGGACCCGGGGGAAACGATGAATCTCGCGAGCGCGCAGCCGGAAGTGGTGAAGGCGTTGCGGGCGATGCTGGCGCAGCAGGGGGAAGCGAAGGCGGTGGTGCGGCGGTGAGGGTTGGGCCAAGGCGAAAGGCGAAAGGCGGAAGGCGGGGAGTTGCCCACGGAACACACGGAATACACGGAATGGCTGGATCTCCGGAGGGGAACCACGAAACACACGAACTACACGAAAGTCGGAAAAGGTGTGGACCGCGGATTGCGCGGATGGCGCGGATAAGGGCACGGCAAGCCAAGAATTGCACACGGAATACACGGAAAGCTCGATCTTCGGAGGGGAACCACGAAACACACGAAGCACACGAAAAACGGAGAGTCTGATCGCTGAACGCTAAGGTATTGAATGTGGAAAGCTGGAAAGGAGGAACAGGCGGTTAAGCGCAAACGCGCAAAGGGGCAAAGTTCGGAGAAGGAAGGAGAGATCGGCGATGACGTGACCGTCACCGCCGAGGGGCTCCCCGCGCGCAGGCGCGGTTCACGGCGCGATGCGCCGTGCTCTGTGAACTCGGATTGGGCGCTCTGGGGACTCCGTGGCGAAAAGATTGATTGGGCGGGCAGAGGCGCGGTTCCGCTCGATCGCTGATCGCCAAAAACGAAGCGCCGGGCGGTCTGGAGACCGTCCGGCGCTGGTTGCTATGTCGGTCGGCGGGAGTGCAGGCCCGCGACCGAAAGTTGATGCTATGTCCTGATGCCTTGGGTGAAGCTGAGGCTGGAGGCCGAGTTGATGCTGCCCTGATGCCTTGTCTGATTAATATCCGCGCCGGGCGAAACGATGGAGCGCTCGCTCCGGGCGCGGACAAAGTGGTTTCTTAGCGGGAGAACTTGCCGGTCTTGTCGAACGTCACGCCGCCGTTGAGGGTGCTGAAGCACATCGCCTGGACGGACTGGCCTTCGAGGCCGATGGCGCTGGCGGGAACTTCGAGGCGGACCCACTGGCCGGCGGCGGGGAGCGGGCCAGCGTAGTGGCGGCCAGCGGTGCCGTTGGCGCCGTAGTTGATCTTGTTGTCGCCCCAGTAGGCGCGGTGCTCCCAGTTGTCGGCACCGAAGCTCAGCATGATGGTCGAGGGCATGTTCGCGGGATCGAGATAAACGTAGGTGTAAACCACGTCGCCGGTCGTGACCGCCATCGTGTTGCTCGCCCAGTTGAAGTAGTGCTCGCGGAGGCCGGTGCCAGCCGCGGTCTGGTGAGCCTTGCTGCCCGAGAAGGCGCCGGTCGTAACCCAGTTCCAGGTGTCGCCGCCGCTCACACCGGTGCCGGCGCCAGCGGGAATCGCATCGTCAACCCAGGTGAAGTCGACGCTGCCGGTGGGCATGGCGGACGTGCCGGCCGTGGAAGCGGCGCTGACGGTGGGGCTGCTGGCGGAGGTCTTGCCGAGCTTGTCGAAGGTGGCGCGGCCGTTGAAGAGGCTGAACGACATGCCCTTGATCGACTGGCCTTCGAGGCCGAGAGCGGCGGCGGAGACTTCGAGACGGACCCACTGGCCGGCGGCGGGAAGGTCACCGGCGCGGTAGCGGCTGGCGGTGGCATTGGTGCCGCTGTTGATGTAGTTGCCACCCCAATACGCGCGGTGCTCCCAGTTATCGGCCGCGAAGCTCAGCATGATCTCGGCGGGGGCGTTGGCGGCGTCGAGGTAGACGTAGAAGAACAACTTGTCGCCGGTGGCGGGCGTGAGAGGGCTGCTCGCCCAGTTGAAGTAGTGCTCGTGCAGGCCGGCCGCGAGAGTCGACTGGTGGGCCTTCGTGCCGGAGAACGGCGCGGGGCTGCTCGTGACCCAGTTGAAACCGTTGCCATTGGCACCCGCGGGCAGTGCGTCATCGAACCAGACCGTGTCAGAAGCCGTGGTCGGCGCAGTAGTCGTGGTCGTGGGCGTTGTGGTCGAGGGGAGGCTGACGATCGGGGCCGTGACAACCGGGCCGGTGATGGCCGACGAGGTGACGGACGTGAGGCCGAAGGTGAGCGTGGCCTTGTTGGCGGTGCCGATGGCGTAGGCGGAATCGTTATTGAGGGTGAAGATCGCGGTGGCGGGGCTGGCGTTCGTGACGTTGGCCATGGCGAGGATCGTCATCGTGGCGGAGGAGGCACCGGCGGGGATCGTGACGCTCACGGGCATGTCGCCTTGCGGGCGGCGGTAGTCGATCCACTTGATGGCGCTACCGGCGATGGTGTAGTTGACAACCAAGGACGAGGCGGTGCTGCCGACGCGGGTGAAGGTGAGGGTGGCGGTGTCGGACGAGCTGCCGATGAGGGCGTTGGCGTCGGAGGCGACAACCGAGACGGTCTGCGCGGTGGAGGAAGTGTCCACGGTGACCGGGGCGGTCGTCGTCGAAGTGGAGACGGCGGGCGCGGTCGCGGTCGGGGCGGCGGTGCCAGTCAGGTCAAAGGTGGCGCGGCCGTTGAAGAGGCTGAAGGACATGCCTTGAACGGATTTGCCTTCGAGGCCGATGGCGGCGGCGGAGACTTCGAGGCGGACCCACTGGCCGGCGGCGGGAAGATCACCGGCGCGGTAGCGGCTCGCGGTGCCGTTGGTGCCGCTGCTGATCTGGTTGGCGCCCCAGTAGGCGCGGTGTTCCCAGTTGTCGGCGGCGAAGCTCAACATGACTTGCGAGGGGAGATTGGCGGGATCGAGGTAGACGTAGGTGACGAGGAGGTCACCGGCTTTGACGTTCATCGGCGCGGCCCAGTTGAAGGAGTGCTCGTGGAGACCGGCGACGATGTTGGATTGGTGAGCCTTGCTGCCCGAGAAGGCGCCGGTCGTGATCCAGTTCCAGCCGTCGCCACCGCTAGCGGAGGCACCGGCCCCGGCCGGGAGAGCGTCATCAAACCAGACGGCGACGCCCGTGGCGCTCGTTGGCGTGGTCGTGGTCGGCGTGGTGGTCGTGGGCGCGGTCGGGGCAACCGGGGCCACGACCGTGTTGCTCACGGTGATGGTGGTCGGGGAGGCGCTGGCGAGATTGCCGGCGGCATCGCGAGCAACGGCGGAGAGCGTGTGGCTGCCGTTGGAAAGCGTGGTGGTGTTCAGCGCGGCGCTGAAGGGAGCGGAGGAAACTTCGGAGCCGAGGTTGGTGCCGTTGAGTTTGAACTGCACGCCGGTGACGCCGACATTATCGGTAGCGTTGGCGGTGACAGTGACCGAACCGGAAACGGTGGCGTTGGCGGCGGGGCCGGAGATCGCGATGCTGGGGGCCGAGGTGTCGGCGGCGGGAGCGACCGGAGTCGTGACGGTGCCACCGACGGTCCAGAAGAGACCCTGCGACGGGTTGAAGTAGCTGCCGCTCGTGGTGTTCTCGAGTTTGATGGCGCGGACCATGTAAGTGGCGCCGGAGGAGGTGTTGTTATCGGCGAAGTTCGTCGCGCTGATCGGGGAGCCGGTGAGGCGGGTGAAGGCGCTCGTCGAGCTGGTGCGGCGATACACATGGTAGCCGACGATGGCGGAATCGTTCGAGGCGCCCCAGGTGAGGGCGGCGGAGGAACCGTTGACGGAACCGTTCAAGTTGGTGACCGGCACGACGGGGTGCAGGCGGAGCGTCGTGTCACCCATAAGGGCAACGTGGATACGGTTCTCAGAGGAGTTGATCTGGGTCTGGTAGAG
>JANPIT010000671.1:0-5931 GCA_031425115.1 Opitutaceae bacterium
AAAAAAACGATGCCGCTCCGGCAGGGCGTTAAAGGCCTCGACCGCCGCGCGGCCGAGCAGGCCGAACGTCCCGCTGTTCGCCTCGATCGGATAATCGGAGAGCCGGCCGAACACGCGATGAAAGGTGTCGAAGCCCAGGCGCCGCAGGCCGGTCTCGCGGCGCGTGCGCCGCGTCGCGCGCACCACCTCTGCGCCCCCGCGCCAGGCGGCGACGAGCGCGGGAATCACCTCCGGCGGATCCTGGAGATCCGCGTCCATCGCCACCACCGCGTCCGCGCTGCCGGCGTGGGCGAAACCGGCAGAGAGCGCGGCCTGGAATCCAAAATTTCGGGACAACTCGACCAGCTCGAAGCGGGCATCGCGCTCTGTCTTTTCGCGGAGGAGAGCGGCGGAGCGGTCGCGGCTGCCGTCGTCGACGAGCACGGCACGCCAGCGGCAGCCCGGCTGGGCATCGAAGAGCGCCGTCAGCCGGGTGCACAGCTCGGGCAGCACGGCCTCTTCGTTAAAGACCGGGATGACAACAGCGACGGTCGGGGCAGGATCGGGCATGGACGCGGCCCGAGCATGGAAACCCCGCGCGCGAGGGCGAGCACAAGCGTGCACGCGGCCGGTGAACCGCTGATGAATTTGGCCGAGGGGCCAGAGATTTCTTCTATCCTTCATCGGGCGCCGCCTCGGTCTACTTTGTTATGGATGAATGTGGGCGGTGTGCCCTCACCCCGCGGCCTGATGCGGAAAATTGATCCCGCGGGGTAGGGGCACCGCCGGAGTCATTTCCAGATTCCCGGAAATCGCGCTTTACGCGGCGGGTGTTATCTCCGGCTCCCAGACAAAACGCGATTTCCAGGCCGAATTGGCTCCATTTTGCAGGTGGTCGCCGGCTGGCCCGTGGTTCCAAGGATCGTGTGGCGAGGCCGGCGACCAACTCGATCCAACTGCATGAGTCCGGACGGCCGTGGACGTAGGCGGCGCCTTGTCAGCCCTTTTTTCGATCAATCAGTAGTTTTCGGATTTCCTGCGGGTCATCTCGCATGTCGCGCACTGCGACGACCGTGGTCACCTCAGACTCGATGGCGAAGAATATGCCAAAGTAGCTTCGGCGGATAATCGCTCGGCGGAAGAAGCGATGCTTTCTGGGAAACATCTCTGGATTCCATTCGACCCACGACACCGTCTCGTGGAAACGGTCACGAAACCAGGCGCTTCCGTCCGCCAGCCAGGAATCGTAGTAATCGTATGCGTAACGGAGATCATCCTCTACAAACGCAAGGAACTCCACCGGCTGGCTCTTCACTTGCGTGCAACGCGGCGCTCCAACTCCTCCAACGAGATTCGCTCCGCTTTGCCGGCGCGGTAGGCTTTCCAGCGTGAATCCAGTAGAGCGCGATCTTCGGCGCTGACGGGCAGGGAATCGTCGACCGCCGCACACCACAGCTCCTCCGCCAACTTCAACTTTTGGCGCTTAGGGAGCTTCCGGAGTTCAGGAAATTGCGCGAGTGCCATGGGACGCAATGTGAGCGCGAGCCCAAGCGCGTCAACTTCCCGGTTTCAGCGGGGACATGTCGTGAACCCGTGATGGAAACCAAGCGCCGGATGCGTCGCGCTTCACGGCATTTTTTCCCCTCGTTTGGTTCCAACTCGCGACCGCTTAAGCGATCGCCGTGTTCACGCCGACGATTCAAGTGACCGGCATCAGCACAGGATGACCTGTTCCGGTAGCGGCGATAGATGCGAAAAGCACTCCACCAACTTGCTCCCGTTCAGTCCCGACTCCAACGGCGCAACGCGAGTTCAGCCATTTTTTTCCCACGGGCTTCAATTGCCGCTGCACCCCATGTCGACTGTGTTAAAAGACCTCGGCTCAGCTCAAAGTGCGTGTTGTATAGTTTAGCTTTCTTTTCCTCAAAGGGCGCATTCCCGAGTTCCGAATTGTAACCGGTCAGAGTAAGATTTCCCAGTGTGTCTAGCCACGTTTCGTGGATCGCCGAATGTTCAGCCCCAAGCACGGTCTTCCAGTGCTCGGACAGGCTCTGCGGCATGATGTGTTCCATTGTAGCTGTTGCGGTGTCGACCGGTTCCTTGTGGGCATGGGCTTCTTCAAGCGCCACGAGCATATAGCGCGCAATTCGGCGGCGTGGATAAATGCGTTGAATCACCAAAGCATCGGCAAATTCCTGATCAGTCGGCCAGCGCCGGCCACCGGAACCTTGAGATATTCTATCACGCAGCCAAATTTGAGGGTTTTCCTCCGGCAGGTTCAGGCAGAGTTCGAGGGTGATCTTGTTCAGTCCGTTGGTAGGAACGCCGCAAACGAGGCGGCGGACGTAAAACGATTCCAGCAAATCGAGACAGTGAACTAGCGCATCGATACTCAGGGTTTCCTGTTTCCACCCGCGAAAAAGACGGATGAGCAGCGGATAGAATACAGTCGAGTCGAGTTCCTGGATCCCGAGTAGCCGTTTTGTGAGTCGCTCGTTTGGTTCCTCGGCAGGCTTGAGGAATTTTTCGTATGCCAGAGCAGCGAGTTTCATCTCCTCGAGCTTCGCCCGCACACCTGCGACATCCTTTAGCTTCTCGAACTCAAACTTTGAGGCTGTGTAGATGTCACCCTTTCGGACATTGCGCCCATGTCGCATCCCGTAGTGGCGAAGGAATTCGGTCATCGAGGCATTCAAGCGTGTCTCCATCGGGCGCCACAAATCCTCATAGGCTACCTCCTGTTCCCCTCCGGCCGATGTCGAGTGCTGGAACCGCATCAACACATAGTTTCGGACCAGATCCGCTTGATTGAGTGGCTTGCCCTTGTGATTGAGGCTTTCAAAAATCAGATAGGGATCATCTGACTCACCGAGATTAATCATCACAACCTGTAGCGATTGTTGAATGGCTTGGAGCGTCTGGGCGGCGACCATCGGGTGGTCCTCATAGTCGGCTCCCTCCAGCTTTTTAACGAAATACCGGTAGGCTTGAATTACCCGAGATTCCTCGTGCGGTGAGAGATCTTTCTGATGAACCAGTGCGTTGTATGCAGCGCGATCGGCCTGGGTCGGCACGAGTTTCAGGTCATCGGGAGCTTTGTAATGACGATTCACCAGTAGGTCCCCAATAATACCCGCCGTAGCTGAATCATCGGTGACTGCGGCGCGGTCGCGAATCGCTGCGAGGAGGATGGATAGCGTTGTGAGCCGCTGCTGCCCGTCGATGACGAGGTGCTTGGTCACTCCCACGGGCACAGATTTGACCGGCACAGTGACTATGGCGCCCATGAAGTGCGACGAGCGCTCTTCTCCCTCGTATTGCGCCATCAAGTCATCCCAGAGCGTGGTCCAGTCCTTCATTTCCCATGAATAGGGACGTTGGAATAGTGGGATGACGCCCTGTTTCGAGCCGTCAAAATATTGAATAATGTGAACTGGGGCAGCTTCCATAATTTTGATTCGCGGGATGAGATGACATTAACGACGGCATCGGCTGGAAGTCGTGGGGTAATCCATACCTCGGATTCCAAGCGATATGGCGTTAGGTGTAGGTATCGAGCATCATTTCAGGGCGTAATCGAACGGGGTCGGGCTTTTGAGTTTGGGGCTGGCGCAACCCGGCCGGCCGGTGGGCCGTGCGGCCCAAGGTTACGGCAGCAGATTTCGTTAGCGGCCGCGTGCGCCGCCCAGGTGCCGTATCCATTTTCCCAACCGCGGGCCGAGGCGGCGCTCGAGCCACCAGGCGGCGGCCAGCGTGAGGAGCGTCAGCAGCACCGCGCGCACCGTGAATGTGACCCACGAGCCGGCGAAGTCCGGGGCCACGGCGCGCTGGCCGATTTGGAGGGGGCTCGCGATGATATAGAGGCCGAACGAAATCGCGCCGAGCGGAGCGCCATGGCGCAGGGTCGTCAGCGAGACCTCGTGGCGCGCGAGCAGCCACGCGAGCGCGACCGCCCCGGTGGCGATGGCGTGCACTTCGGTCCATTCGCCGCGCACGACTTGGGCGACCAATCCCGCGGTGATCCAGCCCAGGCAGGACCAGGTGAGCGCGCGACACAGGCGTGGGGCGCGGCCCGTGGTCGCGAGCAGCAGCCAGACGCACGCGGCGAGCAAATCGAGGCGGTGCGGCGCGACCGGAGTCATCCAGAGCCAGCCGTGGAGATTCCAGTCGTAGAGCAGCGCTCGCAGCGGACCCACCTGCCAGAGGGCGAGAAACGCGAGCAGCGCCGCCGGCCAGTTGGTGCGGCGCTTTTCCGGATCCATGGGCCCGGCGTGCCAGGCGATCGCGAGACCGGCCAGCCAGTAAAGCGCGCCGCACGCGTAGCGCGCAAAGAGCGCCGACACGGGCAACCCGAGCGAGTGCGCGGCGACCGCGGCCACCATCAATCCGAAGATCACCGTGGTCGGCGGTGCCCAGCACCACAGCACGATGAAGCCGAGGTAGTAGACCACCTCGTAGTTCAGACTCCAGAGATTCGTGTTGTTGAAGAGCAGCGGAAACGTGCCGAGGCCCGGATAGGGTTCGCTGTTTTCGAGGAAGAGCAGATTACCCGCGAGGGTGCGGTCGTCGACCTGCGGGAAGAGCAGCCAGCTCAGGACGACGGCGGCAGTGTTCAGCGGGACGAGCCGGGCCGCGCGATGCACGAGATAGGTGCGCGTGCTGCCGGCCGTCGGCGGCTGCGTCGTCACGAGTCCGATCACGTAACCGGAGAGCACGAAAAACATGAGCACGGCGGGCGCACCGAGGTTGAAATACCAGAAGCGCGGCGAGGGCGCCCACGCCGGATCGAGCGCGGCGGCGGGAAGAAAAATGTGCGCGTAGAACACCGCGAGCGCGCACAGCCCGCGCAGACCCTCGAGCGCGAGGTCGCGCTCTGCCGGTGGGGCGAAGGCCGGTCGCAACGCAGGGCCGAGGAGGGCGCGCATCGTTCAGGGTTTCGTGGGTGCTACGACACCTGGTCGCGCCCGCACCAGCGCGAGCCCGAGCAGTGCGCCCAGCAGTGCGAGCACGAGGCCGGGCGAGGCAGGCAGGGTCTCGCCGAAAAACCGCAGGCTCAACTGGTGCTTGGCGCGGAGGTTCATCAGCGAGAACTCCGTGTAGCTCATGAACACGTCGCCGTCGGAGCGCCCCGGCCTGAGCCACCGATCGAGGAGGTAGCTCTGCGCGCCGAACTGCAGCAGCACGCCGAGCACGAAATCCACCGTCGCGCCCGCGACGAGCGCGAGCCGCCAGCCGCGGTGCAGCCGATCCCAGTGCGCGGCGAGCACGACGATGCCGAGCAACACGAGCGGTTGCAGGCAGACGCCGGTGTTGCCCCAGATGTCGCGGCTGCCGTGCACCGCCACGCCGAGCACAACGGTCCCGACGATGAACCACGCCCAGAAAACGCGGTCGCGCGGTGCCGTCGTGGCGTCGCGTGCGCGTTGCGCCAGCGCGACGAGCGTCACGAGCGCGCCGATGCTGCCGACGGCGAAAAACAAGTTCCGCTGATACAGCGGGAAAAACCAGTCGCGCCAGGCGCCCCACGCGCTGCGTTGTGCAAATGGAGCGAAGTCGACGTCACGCAGGAAGTGCGGCACCAGCGTGTCGCGGATGTTGAGCGCGATCCGTTGCAGTTGCCCGGCCGTGGTCGCCGCCTGATCGACGACGGAGGTATTGGTGAGAAACGTGCCGCGCGCGCCATAGGTCGCGAGCGCCCAGCCAAACCAGGTCGCGAGCACCAAGCCGCCCGCGAGCGCGGCGAGGCCCGTGTGCCGCCACCACGCGGGCTCGCGACGGCGCGGCCAGCCGAGCGCACACCACGCGACGGCGAGGACGAGCGCATACGGTCCGGCCGAATAGTGGGCGAGGATTCCGGCCGCGAGGCACACGGAAAATAAAATCGCGTGCACGAGGGAAGCGTCGGCGTCGTGGGCGCGCAGGAAGAAGTAGAGCGCGGCCAGAATGAAAAAC
>JANPIT010000672.1:0-4664 GCA_031425115.1 Opitutaceae bacterium
CAGCCACCACAAATTCTATGAAACGCCTCACCTCAATCCTCGCTGCGGTGCTCTTGTCCGCCCCCGCCGCACTCTCCGCTGATCGCCTCCTCCTGGAGGCCGAAAGCTTTCAGTCGCACGGCGGCTGGTCGCTCGACACGCAGTTCATCGAGATCATGGGCTCGCCGTATCTCATCGCGCACGGGCTCGGCCAGCCGGTGAAGGATGCGACGACCACGGCGACATTTCCCACCACGGGCAAGTATCGCGTCTGGGTGCGCACGAAAGACTGGGTGGCGCACTGGAAGGCGGCGGGGACGCCGGGAAAGTTTCAAGTCGTGATCGACGGCGTGCCGCTGGCGGAAAATTTCGGCACCAAGGGAGCGGAGTGGTTCTGGCAGGATGGCGGCACGGTCGACATCAAGCAGAAGGCGACGCCGGTCGCCCTGCGCGATCTGATGGGCTTTGATGGCCGGTGCGACGCGCTGTATTTCACCAATGATCTGAATGAGACGCCGCCAAACGACAGCGCGCCGCTTTCGAGCTGGCGGAAAACGGCACTCGCGTTGCCCGCGGCGCCGCAGGACATGGGTGAGTTCGACCTCGTCGTGGTCGGTGGCGGCTACGGCGGCATGGGCAGTGCGCTGTCCGCCGCCCGGATGGGCCTGAAGGTCGCGCTGATTCAGAATCGCCCGGTGCTCGGCGGCAACGGCAGCTCCGAAATCCGGGTGTGGGCGATGGGCCTGATTCGGCGCGGAAAATACCCGCACATCGGCGAGATGATCGAGGAGTTCGCGGACAAGGCGAAGAACTCGCCCGGCACGTATGAGGAGTTTGGTGACGCGCAAAAGGAGGCGCACGTCCGCGCCGAGAAAAACATTTCCCTCTTCCTCAACGAGCACGTCTACTTGGCCGAGACGAAGGATAATAAGATCCTCGCGGTCACCTCGCTCAATACCACCAACAGCCGGGAGAAGAAATTCCGCGGCAAACTGTTCGTCGATTGCACCGGCCACGGCACGCTCGCGCATCTCGCCGGCGCGAAATACGAGATCGAGCTCAAGGATCTGCTCGGCATGAGCAACATGTGGGTCTGGAGCAACGGGGACGCTCCGAAGACGTTTCCCGAGACGCCGTGGGCGCTCGACCTGAAGATGGACGACTTCCCTTACCCGAAGATGGGCAAGGCCGACATGACCACCAAGGGCAAGGGCGAGTGGTTTTGGGAGAGCGGTTTCAACAAGCACCCGATCAACGATCTCGAGCTCATTCGCGATTGGAACCTACGCGCGGTGTTCGGCGCGTTCAACGCGATGAAGAACCGCGACGGGAAACCGGAGCACGAGAAAGCGAAGCTCGACTGGGTCGCCTACATCGGCGGCACGCGCGAATCGCGCCGCATCGTCGGCGACGTCATGCTCACGCACGAGGACATCATCACGAAGAAAGATTTTCCGGATGGTTGCGTGCCCAGCACGTGGAGTATCGATCTCCACTTCCCGAAGAAGGAGTTTGCGAAGAAGTTTCCCGAGAACCCGTTCATTTCGATCGCGGAACACGACCGCCGGATCGATCGCGATTTTGGTTACCCCGTGCCGTATCGCTGCCTCTATTCGGTGAACATCAGCAATATGTTTATGGCGGGCCGCAACATCAGTGTGAGCGACCAGGCGCTCGGGACCGTGCGGGTGATGAAGACGATCGGCATGATGGGCGAGGTCGTGGGCAAGGCCGCCGCGATCGCGATCAAGCACAACGCCACGCCGCGCGACGTCTACACCCTGTATTGGTCGGAGATGGACGCGCTATTGAAACTGCCGGGCCGCGCGCGCCGCGGGTTGGACGGCACGTTTGATCTCAGTGGACCCACGCCGCCGCCGGTCGATGACGTTGCCGGGCGCCCCAGCGTATCGCTTGCTTCACTCAAGGGCGTGGTGGTCGACAACCGGGCCGCGAAGCTTTCCGGCAAATGGACCGGCGGGGAAGGGCTCCCGCATGTCGGCCCCGACTATCAATACGGCCGCGGCGCCGGCACGAAGGCGGTCTTCGAGTTCACCGTGCCGACCGACGGCCGTTACGAAGTGCGCTTCGCCACGTCGCCGCACGAGAATCGCGCGAGCAACACCGCCTACAAAGTGCGGCACGCTGATGGCGAGCGCGGCGGCACCGTGAATCAGCGCGAGCCCGCGCCGATCGCGACCCAGTGGGTCTCGCTGGGCACGTATCGTTTCGTCGCAGGGAAGCCCGCCGGCGTGGAAATAGATGCGAGCGCCGCCAACGGCAACGTGCACATCGATGCGGTGCACGTGGTGCCCGCGCCGTGAGTCCGAGGTGGAGCGGCTTGACCCCAAGCCGCTTCGGGAAACCTCGGGCGCGAGTGGATTTCCGGGTTTTCCACCCGGCGGCTTGGGGTCAAGCCGCTCCACCTCCAAACCGCAATCGCCGCGCCTCTCACATCTAAACTGCTGGTGACTCGTGAAGCCTGCAGCGGTTGGTTGACCCACAACCACGAGTGCGTTGAATTCAGGCGGATTTCTGCGACTTCGTCTCCTCCCCAAGCATGACCCCGCGACTATTTGTTTTCGGTCTTTTCTCCCTCGTGCCTGCGTTAGCAGCCGAGGAAAAAATTACGTTCAACGAGCACATCCGTCCGATCCTCGCGGATAACTGCTTCGCGTGCCACGGCGTCGACGCAGCGCACCGCAAAGCGAAACTGCGGCTCGATGTCGCCGCTGGCGCTACGGCCGAGCGCGACGGCGTGCGCGCGATCACGCCCGGTGATCTCGCGAAGTCCGAGGTCTGGCAACGCATCATCAGTCCGCATGAAGACGAGGTCATGCCGCCTCCCGAGTCGCACAAGACGCCGCTGAAGCCAGCACAACGCGCGCTGATCAAGAAGTGGATCGAACAAGGTGCAGCCTATCAAAACCACTGGGCTTACGAGCCCGTCTCGCGTCCCGCGCCGCCGAAAGCGGCGGGTGGGGCAGGCGAACATCCCATCGATCGTTTCATTGGCGCCAAGCTCGGCACGCGCAAACTCGCCCTCGCGAAAGAAGCATCGCCGGAAATTCTGTTTCGCCGGGTGACGCTGGATCTCACCGGCCTCCCGCCGACGCCGGAGGAGCTCGATGCTTTTCTGGCCGACAAGAAACCCGGGGCCTACGAGCGCGCCGTGGATCGGTTGCTGGCGTCGCCGCGCTACGGCGAACACTTCGGCCGCTATTGGCTCGATGCGGTCCGCTATGCCGACACGCATGGCCTGCACCTCGACAACGTGCGCCAGATCTGGCCCTACCGCGATTGGGTGGTCGGTGCGTTCAACCGCAATCTGCGCTACGATCAGTTTACGATTGAGCAACTCGCAGGAGATATGCTGCCAAATCCGACGATCGATCAGATCGTCGCGACAGGCTATAACCGGAATCACCTTTCCACCTCCGAGGGCGGAGCCATCGAAGCCGAAGCTGAAATGCGCAACACCGCAGATCGCACTGATACCGCGGCCGCTGTGTGGATGGGCATGACCGCGAACTGCGCGTCGTGCCACGATCACAAGTTCGACCCTCTCACGCAGAAGGAATACTATTCGCTCGGCGCGATTTTCAAGGGCCTCGCGGACCGTCCGTGGGATGGTAATGTCCGCCTTTCCGGCCCGGTCGCCGTCGTGGCTGATACCCCTGCCAAACAGCAGCGTATCGACGAAATCACCACGGCGATCAAGCCCCTCGAGGCAGCCGTCACGGCGCGCGCCGACGCGGTGATTGCCGGCGGCAAACCGATGCTGAAACTCGACAAGAATCCCATCACCTACGAGGTCGTGTGGGCCGAGGATTCGGATATGCCCACTCCGGACAACGTAATGGCGCCGCCGGCAGCCGGGGAGTGGCGCGCGGGTGAAGGCGTGCCGGTCGCGGGCGGACAGCGGGCGCTGCGGATCCAAGGCGCGGCGGAGCGGATCATCGCCTTCAGTGCTGGCGATGTGAACCTGGTGGCGCGCGCGGACGTGAAGGCTTTTGTCCATGTGCGCCCAGACGCGGCAAATCCGCCGCGGGCGATCAGCGTGGAGTTTATCAGCGAGGCCAAGACCAACCGGGTGATTTGGGGCGACGTGACGGCTTTCGGTCCCGAGGTAGCCAAAACGGCGATACACGCCGGTCCGCTCCCGGCCGCGGGCAGTTACGCGCGGCTGCAGGTCAACGCCTGCGAATCCGGCGTCGCGATCGGCAAAGGTTACACCGGCATCCGTCTCGCACAGAGCGATGGCACCGTCTGGTGGGACCGGATGGGCGCCGTGATCACGAGCCCGAGTGGGATCGACGATCCGCTGCTTTCCAAAGAAGCTTGGGCGCGCACGCTGCGCACCGGCGCGCGGGCGTTTGATGCCGTGCCGATCCGGCACGACGTGAATTTCCTTATCGGTCTTTCCGGCACCCAACAAAACGAGGAGGAGAAAAAGCGGATCGCCACGTGGCACCGGGACTACATCTACGCGCCGCTCCGCAGCGCGCTCGAGCCTGAGGTGCATGCCGCGCGCCGGCTGTTGGCTGAACAGATTCATTTCGAAACAACGTATCCCGTCACCCTCGTGTCGGGCGAACGCGCGGAGCCTCTGCCTGCGCACATCATGATCCGCGGCCAATACGACAAACCCGGCGAGCGGGTTGAGGCCGCCACCCCGGCCTACC
>JANPIT010000673.1:0-2884 GCA_031425115.1 Opitutaceae bacterium
TGTATGTGCATTTCGGACACCACGGCACGGCGTGTCTCGACCGGGACGGCAAAATTCTTTGGCGGAACCAGGAGCTCCGCTACGATCCCGTGCACGGTAACGGCGGCTCGCCCGCGCTCATCGGCGACCGGCTCGTTTTCAGCGCCGATGGCGGGAAAGGTCCGTTTGTCGTGGCGCTCGCGAAAGCCACGGGAGACGTGGTCTGGAAAGTGCCGCGCACGGTGACGCCCAAGCAGCCGTTTTCGTTTTGCACGCCGCTTCTAATCACCGTGAACGGGCAGCCTCAAATTATCATCCCCGGCAGTGGCGCAGTGTCAGCCCTCGACCCTAAAGACGGCCGCGAGATCTGGCAGGTGCGTTACGGCGCCGGTTACTCCGTCGTGCCGCGACCTGTCTTCGCCCACGGCCTCTTGTTCATCGGCACCGGCTACAACCGCGCCGACCTCCTAGCAATCCGCGCCGACGGCGAGGGCGATGTGACCGACACGCACGTCGTCTGGCGCACGACGAAGGGCGCGCCGCTCACGCCGTCGGTGATTGTCGTCGGCGATGAACTCTATGCGGTCAACGATGCGGGCATCGCGAGTTGCTGGGATGCCAAAACCGGCACGCTGCACTGGCAGGAGCGCATCGACGGCAACTACTCGGCCTCGCCCATCGCCGCGGGCGACCGGCTCTATTTTCAAAACGAAACGGGCACAGGCATCGTGCTCAAAGCCAGCAAGGAGTTCACCAAGCTCGCCACGAACCCACTCGGGGAAAGCACGCTCGCCTCTTATGCCGTCGCGGAAAACGCGCTGTTCATCAGGACTGAGGGACATCTCTATCGCATCGGAAATCGAGCTTCCTCGAAATGAATTTTTCACCCCTTAAAATCTCCTGCGCCGCCCTGCTGGCCTGCGCCACTGCCACGCTCGCCGCCACCGCGAAATCCACTGCGCCCAACTGGCCCCAATTCCGCGGCACCCACGCCTCCGGCATTGCCGCCGATGCGAAGCCGCCGGAGAAACTCGGTCCCACGGAGAACGTGCGCTGGAGCGTCGAAGTGCCGTGGTCGCCCTCGTCGCCCATTGTGTGGGCCGACCGCATTTTTCTGACGACGTTCATCGAGCGCCACTTGGAAGTGCGTTGTCACGATCGAGCCGATGGGCGTTTGCGTTGGACGCGCCAGATCCCGGTCGACCAAATCGAAGAACATCATCGCGCCGACGGCAGCCCCGCGGCGGCCTCGCCCGCGACCGATGGCGAGCACGTGGTGAGTTACTTCGGATCGTTTGGCCTGATCTGCCACGATTTCGAGGGGAAGGAGCTGTGGCGGCGACCGCTGCCGCTGGCCGAGAGCAGCGGAAAATTTGGCAGTGGCACCTCGCCCATCATCGTCGGCGACCGCGTTCTCCTGAGTCGCGACCAACATCGCTATTCCAGCCTGCTGTGCGTCGAGCTGAAGACGGGCAAAACACTCTGGGAAACTCCGCGGCCGGATTCCGCCGGGAGTTTCGGCACGCCGGCGCTCTGGCGGAATGAGGGCGTGGACGAAGTGGTGCTCGGCGCCACCGCGCGACTCAAGGGTTACGACCTGGCCTCTGGCGCGGAGCGGTGGTCGATCGACGGCGTATCCGGCCTTGTATGCACGACTCCCGTCGTAGCCGACGGCGTTCTGATTTTCGGCGCGTGGTCTCCGGGTCAGGCCGATTCCCCGCGGCAACCCTGGGATGAGTTTCTCAAGCGCAACGACAAGAACGGCGACGGCGAGGTCGCGCTTGAGGAACTCGAGGTCTCTCGCCGCGATTACATGCGAGGCCTGGACCGCACGCGGGACGGCAAGTTCACCAAGGAGGATTGGGATCTGCTGAAAGCGGGCGACGCGCGCGCCGAGAACCTGATGATCGCGGTCAAGCCGGGCGGGCGTGGGGATATCTCGGATACACACGTCGCCTGGAAATATCGCCGCGCATTGCCCTACGTGCCGTCGCCGCTCGCCTACGACGGCCGGATCTATTTCGTGAAGGACGGCGGGTTGATCTCGTCGCTGGACCCGAAAACGGGCGAGGCATTTTACGCGCAGGAGCGGATTGGGACGACCGGCAACTACTACGCGTCGCCCGTCGCCGCGGACGGCCGCATCTACGTCGCGTCGGTGCCGGGAAAACTTTCCGTCGTGAAAGCCGGCGGAACCAAGCCGGAAGTGCTCCACGTCGCAGACTTCGGCGAACGCATCTTCGCCACGCCCGCGCTGGTGGGTGACACGATTTACGTGCGCACGGAAAATAAGCTGTGGGCGTTCCGGTAGGGCGAGGCGTCCCCGCCGAGCCGTCGCGCGGGATACGTGCGATCGTGGGATATTTTCGCCGGCGTTTTCCGCGACGGCTCGGCGAGACGCCTCACCCCACTTTCACTCCATGAATTTCACTTCCCGCGTGTCGCGTTCCCGACCCGTGCGCTGCGTGAGTGGCCCATAAAGCTCGGGCCGCCGCGCCTGAATCCAAAGCCGCCCCGTCGCTTGCTCCAGCAGGCTCGCATCGAGGTCTGCCACCACCACCGCATCGGCCGCCGCGGACGTCTCGACGAGGATCCGCCCATACGGATCGAGGACCATCGCATTGCCCGTTCGAATCTCGTCGTCGTCCACGCCGACGCCGTTGCTGAAGATGAGGAACACGCCGTTGTCGTGCGCGCGACTCGGCAGCCAGCGCATGAGCCATCCGCGGCCTTTGTCTCCGAGGAATTCCCGCTGGATTGCCGCGGGATCGACGTGGCGGTTGTCCCACACGTGGCGCTCGATCAGCCCCATCAGGTGCGGATTCGTGCTGCGCACCGCGCCGGTCTGGTGCGGTGCGATGAGCACCTCGGCGCCCCGCAGCGCGGTCATGCGCACGTTCTCGAC
>JANPIT010000674.1:0-3098 GCA_031425115.1 Opitutaceae bacterium
GCGCGAGCTTTCAATCGACGAATTGCCCGGGCTCACGACGCCCGAGACGACGGCCATCATGCTGGCGCTGTGCGAGGCGCTCGGGATGAAGATTCACTTTGTCGCGCCCGCCTGCGGGTTTCAGAAAAACATGCCGTATCCGGATAACGCGGCGCTCCGGACGCTGATCGAGCAGCAGTGGGCCGTGTGCGGGCAGTTTGGGGCGAGCATCGGTTTCCACTCTGGCTCGGGCAAATCAGCCGAGAATTACCAAGTGATGGGCCAGGTCACGGGCGGCCGGCTCGAGATCAAGACGAGCGGTCGCTACACCTACGAGATGGGGCGCGCGCTCTTTGCCTCGAAAAATCCCGGCGATCAGGCGCTGTGGCGTGATTGGTATAAGTTCACGCTCGAGCTTGCGGTCGCCGGGGCGTTCAGCCTCGACGTGACGGAGCAGAAGATGGCGCGCGTTTTCATTGCGGATGCGCTCACCAAGGCGCAGCGCAGCGCGGATGTGTTCGCGAATCCCACCGCCACGCGGGCCGCGCTCGAGTCGCTCTCGCCGAGCCCCGAACACATGTTCTGGTTCGAGTATAATTTCCTCTACGTCCTGGCGGGCGGCGGACGCGCCGACAAAGCCGCGCTCGGTGACCACACCGCGGCGGGCTACCAGCAGCGCGCGCGTTTCTACAGCGTGAGCGACGAGGGGCGGCTGCACTTCGCGAAGAACATCGCGGGCTACATCGTCTTTCTCGCCGAGAACACCGGCCTCGCCCCCGCAGCCACGTGCGCCGCCGCGCGCAAACTCCTCGAGCGTTACGCGACCCTCGACGAGATGCTCAACGATATCTCCAAATAGGCTGTGTAGATCTGAACAAACCAAATGAGGAAATTAGGAACTCAGGAAAAGATCGTCTCACCGCATTGCCGATAGAAAGCCTCCCCTCCCTGGCTTTTTTCCTGATTTCCTGAGTTCCACATTGTCCGACTGTATTTTTTAGAAGTTCCTAAAGAAGTTCCTAATTCAGAAGCCAGAAAGCCATGATTCCTGGATTCGTGGCTTCTGAATTCATTCCTAGACCCCATGGCAAAACCCTTCATCAACGACGACTTTCTCCTCGGCACCAAGCAGGCGCGCGAGCTCTACCACCGCTACGCCGAGAAAGAGCCGATCTACGATTATCACTGCCATCTGCCACCGGACCTGATCGCGAAGAATCACCAGTTCGCGGATCTCGCCGAGCTCTGGCTCGGCGGCGATCACTACAAATGGCGCGCCCTCCGGGCCAACGGCGTGAAGGAAAATTTCGTCACGGGCGGAGCTTCGCCGCGCGAGAAGTTTCAAGCGTGGGCCGAGACGGTGCCGCAAACTCTGCGTAACCCGCTTTATCACTGGAGCGCGCTCGAGTTGAAGCGCTACTTCGGCGTCGACGACCTGCTCGACGGCAAGTCCGCCGAGAAGGTGTGGAAGAAGGCCAACGCCAAGCTGCCAAAGCTGCGCGTTCACGACCTGATCAATATGTCGAAGGTCGCGGTCATCTGCACGACCGACGATCCGGCCGACTCACTCGATCATCACAAGGCGATCGCATCGAATCCCGGCAAACTGAAGGCGCGCGTGTATCCGGCGTTTCGTCCCGACAAGGCCCTCGCCGTAAATAATCCCGCCGGCTTCAACCCCTGGCTCGAGAAACTCGCGGCCACGGCCGGCGTCGCCGCCGGCATCAAGTCGTTCGACGATCTGCTCGGCGCGCTCAAGAAGCGGCACGATGATTTTCACGCCATTGGCGCGCGCGTGTCCGATCATGGGCTCGAGAGCGCGTTGTCCGAGCCGTGCACGCACGCGCAGGCGAAGATGATTTTCGACGCGGCGCGCAAGGGCCGCGCGGCTTCGGCAGACGAAGCGGCCCGCTACGGCTCGTATCTGATGCTTGAATTCGGCAAGTGGGACGCCGCGCGCGGCTGGACCAAGCAGCTCCATCTGGGTGCGCTGCGGAATAATAAT
Source organism: Opitutaceae bacterium (assembly GCA_031425115.1). Lineage (GTDB taxonomy): Bacteria > Verrucomicrobiota > Verrucomicrobiia > Opitutales > Opitutaceae > ER46. The sequence goes on from JANPIT010000674.1 coordinate 1,985, forward strand.
AACCGCCTCCTCACGAAGCTCGGGCCCGATACGGGCTTCGATTCCATCGGCGACTTCCCGCAGGCGGTCGCGCTCTCGCGCTATCTCAATGCGCTCGATTCGACCGATCAGCTCCCGCGCACGATCGTCTATAACAACAACCCGAACGACAATTATGTCCTCGGGGCGATGATCGGCAATTTCCAGGACGGCTCGATCCCCGGCAAAGTGCAGTTCGGCAGCGGCTGGTGGTTCCTCGACCAGAAAGAGGGCATGGAGTGGCAGATGAACGCACTCTCGAATCTCGGGCTGCTCTCGCGCTTCGTCGGCATGATCACGGACTCGCGCAGCTTCGTGAGTTATCCGCGCCACGAATACTTCCGCCGCACCCTCTGCAATCTCCTCGGCGCCGACATGGCGCGCGGCGAGATCCCGAGCGACTTCAAGCTCGTCGGCGGCATGGTGAAAAATATCTGCTTCGCCAACGCGCGCGACTACTTCGGCCTCGAGCTCGCGCCGGAGTTTGCGAAGTAACTAAGCGCAAAGACGCGAAGAAAACGCCAAGGACCGCAACGACCGGAAAAGGGATCTTCTTCGCGCGCCTTTGCGGCCCTTCGCGTCTTTGCGTTTAACTTCAGCCCCCTGCTTTCATGACTACCCCTGTCGTCCCCGCGGCCACCACGCCCCCCAAAGCCGGCTACTATCGTTGGGTCATCTGCACGCTGCTCCTGTTTGCCGCGACGATCAATTACGTCGACCGGCAGATCATCGGCATCCTGAAGCCGACGCTGACGGAGGAGTTCGGGTGGAAGGACGAGCGGATTTACGCGGCGATCGTATTCAGTTTTCAATTCGCCTACGCCATCGGGATGCTGCTGGCGGGGCGCATCATCGACAAGATCGGCCTCAAGATCGGCTTTACGATTTTTATCACCATCTGGAGTCTCGCGGCGGTGGGCCACGCGTTCGCGCACAAGCTCCCGGACTTCAGCCTGCCGGCGCTCGTCATCAGTGATAAGTTTGGTTTTGCGTTCATCACGCTCTCGGGCGCGGCGGCGGGTTTTGCGCTGATGCGGTTCGTGCTCGGGCTCGGCGAGGCCGGAAATTTTCCCGCGGCCATCAAGACGGTCGCCGA
>JANPIT010000675.1:0-7206 GCA_031425115.1 Opitutaceae bacterium
GCGAGCAACAGGATGGACGACGTGCGCTCGTTCTCGATCCGCGCTTCCGTGCTCTGTTTTTCCTTGGTGACGTCGGTAAGGATGACCGCGAAACGCCGCGCTTGCGCGCCGCCGGCCGCCCGAAACGGCACCATGTAAAGCCGCAGCGTCCGCGGTTCTGGATACGTCAACTCGAACTCGCGCGCGACAACCGGCGCCGCGCCCATGCCGGCCTGCTCGTCCAACACTGGGCCCAGCGAATTCCTCAAACCCGGCACGAGCCGCCACAACATCTGCCCCGCGAGATCGTCACTGCCCAAGCCGATCAACCGATGCGCCGAGGAATTGGCGTAATCGATCGAGCCGTCGTCCCGAATGACGAGAATCCCCTCCTGCAGGGTGTTGAAAATCTCCTCGAAGACGCCGCGTTCGCGCGCGAGGCGCTGGACGAGATTCGCGAGATTGACCGAGTCCAGCGTGTCGAGCCGCCCGAGCACCCGATCCAACGATGAGTTTTTTTTGCCGGCCATGGGGCTCAATCGTGCGTTGCCAGGAAGTCCATTTGCGCCGGGTCCACCCGCACCGCGAGGAGCTTGCGGAGAAACGTCTCACGATGTTCCGGGCAACGGCCGATCCGCAGCACCGCGTCGCGATGTTCCTCGGTGCCGTAGCCCTTGTGCTGCGCGAACCCGTAGCCGGGGAACCGCGACTCCATTTCCACCATCAAGCGATCGCGCGTCACTTTTGCCACGATTGAAGCCATCGCGATGCACAGGGAGCGCGCGTCGCCGTTGACGAATGCGGTATGTGGATACGGAAATCCGCGCAAGGCCAGTCCGTCGACGATGACCCGCGCCGAAACCGTCGGCTGAAAAGTCGACCGCTCTTCGAAACTTGAAAACAAGTCGGGCTCGGCGCGGCGCGGCTCGAAAGCCTCGGGCGGGTAAATCCCACCCAGAGCCCGGCGCATGGCCAGTTTGGTGGCACCGAGAATATTCAGCTGCTCGATCTCCTCCACCGTCGCCGCGCCAAAATTGGCGTGGATTCGTCCCGCCGCAGCAAGTTTCTCAAACTCCGCCCAAAGCTCCTCGCGCTGCTCGGCGTTCAGTTGCTTGGAATCGTTCACGCGGCTGCCCTTGCCGACGGCCCAGCGACTCTCGAGGAAATCACGGGTCACGACCACCGCCGCCGCGACGACCGGGCCGGCGAATGCGCCGCGCCCGACTTCGTCGACGCCGATCAGACTGGTGACACCGTTGATTTGCTTGAGGTCAAAGCCGCGCAACTGTCGGCGTTTCATGGGGGTGTTCAAAGACAGGGCCGCGATTGTGGCAAGCGCGCGACAACCCGGCCGCGAGCTGGTCTTTCCACCGGAGAGGACTTCAATATGCGCATCATGGATATGCGCGAAACGTGGGAAATGCTCAGCTACGTCGTCACCGTGATCGGCCTGCCGCTGGCCATTGTCGTTTTCATCTACGAGCAGCGCAAAGAGCGCGACAACGAGGAGGACGAGATTTTCCAGCGTCTGTCGGACGAATACCGCGAGTTTCTCAAGCTCGTGCTCGATAACTCCGACCTGCAACTCATCCGGCGCGAGAGCGGTTCCGCCGTCCTCTCTTCGGAGCAGAAGGAGCGGCGCTTCGTGATCTTCGGCATCCTCATCTCCCTGTTCGAACGCGCCTACCTCCTGGTCTACGAGGAGGACATGGACAAAAAGGCCAAACGACTCTGGCAGTCGTGGGAGGACTACATCCGGGAATGGATTCGGCGGACGGATTTTCGGACCGCGCTGCCCGAGCTTCTTCCGGGTGAGGATCCGGAGTTCACAGAATACATCCGTAAACTTGTGGAGAGCGAACATCCACCGGGGCTACGCCTAGACCCGTCGTCTACCACTCCATCTTCTCGCGCGGTTCCTTGAGCGGGAGTTCGTCGAGTTTGCCCGCCGCCGAAACCACTTCGTAAGCCGTCCGGAAATGGAGTTTCGCGAAGTCACCGAGCGCGCACGCGCCGAATTTTTCGATGATCCGCGCGCCTTGTTCCTTCACCAGAGGCCCCGCGCCCTTTTGCAGTTTTTCGCCGAAACGTTTTGAGAGCACGTTCATTTGCCGGACGAACTCCGCGCGCGCGACCACCGAGGCCGCCGCGACCACCGGGTCCTCTTCGGCCTTGGTGCGCATTTTCAGTTCGAAGTCCGCGACGCCTTTTCGCGCCAGCTCCTTTTGCACGAGCGGCTGTTCTGTGAATTGGTCGAGCAGCCCCCACGGCACGCGCTTCTGACTCAACGCGTCCGCCAGCGCCGAGGCGTGCATCCACGCCAGCAACAGATTCAAGTTCGCGCGCGGCCGGGCCATCAGCTCGTTGTATTTCGGCATCCCGCAAAACCACGTGCGCACGACGACGCCGCGCGTATCGCGGATGATCGCATCGAGCTTCATGATTTGCAGCTCGGAGATCTTCTTCGAATCCTTCACTCCGGCCTTGATCCACCCTTCGATGGCCGACTTGTCCGCGATCACCGTCGCCGCGACCACCGGCCCAAAAAAGTCGCCCTTGCCACTCTCGTCGAGTCCCGCGTGCGACTCGAACCAGTCAGGATGCAGCACCTCGTCGTAGCCGAGTTTGGCCGCTCCGGTGACTTCCGGCTCGATCACATTTTGGACAAACTCTTCCGTGCCTTTTCCGGCGATGACGACCTTGCCGCTCGTGTAGGCGGAAACGTTGACCTTCAAGTGATCGGCCTTGAAGGCAAAGCGCGTGTAGGCGACTTCGAAAGGCGTCCAGCCTTTCGCGACGAGGATGCCCTTCAGCGTCTCCATCTGCGCGTCGTCGAGCTTCACCGTGTAGCTCGCGAGTTTTTTGGGCGCGTCGGGATCTTCGTTTTGCTTTTTGGCCATCGAGGGTAAGAAAGCCGCAAAAAGCCGCCGAAAGCGCAAAGGAGAAAACCGAAGAAAAACCGGGGAGAAGCAGGAAGGGGAAACCATGAAAAGAGGCCAGGTTGGGCCAAGCACACTGATTCCTGGTTTCCTGGCTTCCTGCTTCAAAGGATTTCCCGGAATTTTTCTTGCGCCTTTTGCGCCTCTTTGTGGCCAATGCTCGCAATGGCCAAATCCACGTCGGCCGCGCTCATCACCGCGCGCTCTGAATTTCAGCGCGCGCTGCTGAAGTGGTATCGCTCCCATGCTCGTGCGCTGCCTTGGCGAGACACGCCCTCGGTCTACAAAACGGTCGTGAGCGAATTCATGCTGCAGCAAACGCAGGTGAAAACCGTGCTGCCCTATTTCGCGCGCTGGCTGCAGGCATTGCCCGACTTCCCGGCGCTGGCCGCCGCACCCGAGGCGCAGGTGCTGAAACTCTGGGAGGGCCTCGGCTATTACTCGCGCGCGCGAAACCTACACCGGCTCGCGCAGGCACTCGCCGCGCGTGCGACCCTTCCGCGGACGCCGGCGGAGTGGCAGGAACTTCCCGGCGTGGGCCCCAACACCGCCGCGGCGATCACGAGCATTTCGTTTTCCGCTCCCGCAGCGTGCGTCGATGGCAACGTGGTCCGGATCCTTGCCCGCCTCACCGCTGACGGCACGGAGTTTCGCGACTCCGCCACCGCGTCGAAAACGTTCTGGCCCCTCGCCGAGGCGTTGCTGCCGGCGGATACGCCCGGCGATCACAATCAGGCGATGATGGAGCTCGGAGCCACGGTCTGCTTCCGCCAAAAGCCGCTTTGCCTCACCTGCCCCGTCCGCGCCTTCTGTGCGGCGGCGAAGCGCGGCGAGCCCGAGGCCTATCCCCGACTCGCGCCCAAGCAAATGGAGCAGCGCGCCGTCACCCGCGTGTGGTGCGAGCGGGGCGGCGCCCTGCTCCTGCACCGCGCCGCGGCCAACGCGAAGCGCTTCGCGAACCTGCACGAACTCCCGACCGCCGAAATCGTCGGCCTCGACCTCGCAACCGCCAGCCGCGGTGAATTGCTCGCGAAAAAACGGCGCGGGATCACGCGGTTTCAAATCACGGAGTCGATTCATGTCGCGCCTTCCGGGACGGCCGCGCGCCGCGGGCTCAGCCCCGAGTTGATTTGGGTGCCGCTGACTCAGCTGGAAACCATCACGCTCTCCGGTCCGCATCGCCGCTGGGTCACGGAAATTCTCGCGCGCCGCGCGTAATGAATCGGGCGATACGCAGCCCACTGCCCAAGCCTGCAACCGCTCAGATATAATACATCTCGGTCGGGTTCTTGGTCGAAATGCGATCGAGCGTGTAGCTCTTCATCTGCTCCACCAGAGTGCCGCCGATCTCGTCCCACACTTGTTTCAGTCTCCGCCCACTGCGGCCGTCGAAATTTCCACTGAGCTGGAGGCAACAGCCCTCGACGGCGGTGAGGATATCGTAGAGCGAAATTTCCTGCGGCGGATGTGCGAGGCAATAGCCGCCATGGTTGCCGCGCCGACTCGTGATCAGGCCATGGTTGCGCAGCTTGCCGAGAATCTGCGCGAGGAAGTTAGCGGGCACCGACTCAATTCGCGCGAGATGCTCGATCTGCGCGAGCTCACCCGATCCGTGCAAGCGCGCCAGCTCCGCCATGACGCGGCAGGCATAGTCGACTTGCACGGAAATTTTCACGGCGCGATCAAATCACGTAATCACCGTTTTCCGACTTCACGATCTCACGCGGCGGCAGGAGCATGCCGGCAGCCACGGTCGCGTTGGTGCCCTGCTCGATGAGAATGAACGAACCGGTGAGCCGGTTGATCCCATACCCGTCGAACACGAGCGGTTTGGCCGCGCGCAGGCGGATTTCGCCGATGTCATTCATCGCGAGCTCGACCGGCTCAGGGTCGGAATCGAGCGTCGCCATGTTCAGCTTGTTGACGATCTCGGTCACCGCGACCTGCACCGTGTGCGTGGTGTGCTTGAGGAAATATTTTTTCCCACGCTGCAGCGCCCGCGGGTGCATCCAACACACCTCCGCTTGCAGCTCGCAGCTCGAACCCGGCAGATGATCGGGTCCGATCAGCATACTGCCGCGGCTAATGTCGATATCGTGCTCCAGCACGAGCGTGACCGACTGCGGACAAAACGCTTCCGCCACGGAGCCGTCGTAGGTCCAGATCTCCTTCACGGTCGTCACCACGCCCGCGGGGAGCGCGAGGATTTTTTGTCCGGTGCGCACAATGCCGCCGGCGATCTGTCCGCTGAAGCCGCGAAAATCATGGAGCTTCGGGTCGGTGGGATTGTTGGGCCGGTTGACCCACTGCACCGGGAGGCGAAACCCCTGCAGATTCCAGTCGCTCCCGATGTGCACTGTCTCGAGATGCCCTAGCAACGTCGGGCCGGAATACCACGGCGTATGCGGAGATGCATCGACGACATTATCGCCGTTCAGGGCGCTGAGCGGGATGAATTTGACGTCCTTGATGTCGAGCCGCGGGAGAAACTCCTCGAACTGCGCGCGAATCTCGAGGAAGCGCTGCTCGCTCCAGCCCACGAGGTCCATCTTGTTCACCGCCACGACGAGATGCGGTATCCGCAAAAGCGATGCGATCGCGGTGTGGCGGCGGCTCTGCTCGATCACGCCGGTGCGCGCATCGACGAGAATGATGGAGAGGTTCGCCATCGAGGCACCGGTCACCATGTTTCGCGTGTATTGCACGTGGCCAGGCGTGTCCGCGATGATAAATTTCCGCCGCGGCGTCGCGAAGTAGCGGTAAGCTACATCGATCGTGATGCCCTGTTCGCGTTCCGCGCGCAGGCCGTCCGTGAGATTGGCGAGATTGATCTGGCCACCGCCGGTGATGTCAGCCGAGCGCTCCAGCGCCTCGATCTGATCTTCCATCAGCGATTTTGAATCGTAGAGCAGCCGGCCGATCAGCGTGGACTTGCCGTCGTCCACGCTGCCGCAGGTGTTGAAGCGGAGAATGTCTACGGGGACGTTCACGGGCGTAGTGGGAGGCATGAGTTCTTCGGTAAACATTTCAGAAATAACCGGCTTTCTTCCGGTCCTCCATCGCCGCCTCGGACGCCTTGTCATCGGCTCGGGACCCGCGCTCGGTCACACGCGCCGCGGCGATTTCCGCGATGATATCCTCGACCGTGGTTGCCGGTGATTCCACCAGCCCCGTGCTGATGATATCACCGATGGTGCGCACGCGCACCACGAGCTCACGCACCTGCTCGCTCGGTTTCGGCGGGAGGATATCCGACACCGGCAGCCATTGTCCGGCCCGGCGCACGGCCTGGCGCTTGTGACTAAAATAGATGCTCGGCACCTCGAGCTTCTCCCGCTGGATGTATTCCCAGACGTCCATCTCGGTCCAATTGCTGAGCGGGAAAACGCGCATGTTCTCTCCCGGGTTCAGGCGACCGTTGTAGAGGTTCCAGATCTCTGGCCGCTGATTCTTCGGATCCCACTGGCCGAAGCCGTCGCGGAAACTGAAAAAACGCTCCTTGGCGCGCGCCTTCTCTTCGTCGCGGCGCGCACCGCCGATACAACAGTCGAAGCGAAACTCTTCGATTGCGGAGAGCAGCGTCGGGATCTGCAGACGGTTGCGACTGATCTCGCCCGGTGCCGGCACCGCGATGCCCTTGGCGATGGCATCCTCGACTCGGCGAACGATCAACTTGCCGCCGAGTTGCGCCGCGCGGCGGTCGCGAAACTCGTTCAACTCGGGAAAATGGTGCCCGGTGTCCACGTTGAGAAACGGCATCGGGATATCCGACGGACGAAACGCTTTCTCGGCCAGACGCAGCAGGCAGATGGAATCCTTGCCGCCGGAAAACAAAAGCGCGGGCCGCTCGAATTCGCCCGCGACTTCACGCATGATGTGAATCGCTTCGGTTTCGAGATGCTGAAGGTGATCTAGATGGTAACTGGTCATGGCGCGATCGGGAGCGTGCAGCGGCTCAAGCATTGACGGCCTTTTTGCCCCACGCCGCGTGCAGCCCGCACTCGCGCTTCTCGTCGGCCTTAGCCGGATCAAAATAATCCCACTCGTTCGGCAGCTGGTGCTGCGCGAGGTAAGAATCGAGGTCCGCGTCCGTGTGATTAAACAGCGGGCTGACTTTGAGCGCGCCGAAATTTTCGTCGAGCGACACGATGTCGAGCCCCGCGCGATTCGGATTTTGGACTTTGCGCAACGCCGTGATCCACACGCTCGGTGCGAGCTCCTTCATGCCGCGCTGAAACGGCTCGAGCTTCATGACCGCGCTGAATTTCTTGAGTCCCGCCTCGTCGTC
>JANPIT010000676.1:0-8060 GCA_031425115.1 Opitutaceae bacterium
CGCACCTTCGGCTACGGGACATTTCGTCCGCTGCAGCGGGAGATTTGCGAGGCGACGCTCGCCGGCAAAGACGTGTTCGCGCTCTTGCCCACGGGCGGCGGAAAATCGCTCTGCTTCCAATTGCCCGCCCTCGCGCGCGACGGGCTCACGGTCGTGGTTTCGCCGCTGATTGCGTTGATGAAGGACCAAGTCGACGCGCTGCAAGCGAGCGGTGTCGCGGCGACGTTTCTCAACTCCTCCCTCGACGCCGAAGAAGCGCGGTCTCGCCTGCGCGGACTACACCGCGGCGAGTATCGCCTCCTCTACGCAGCGCCGGAGCGGCTGATGCTCGAGGGCTGGGACGAGAACCTCAAGAAATGGAACGTCAACTGTCTCGCGATCGACGAGGCGCACTGCGTTTCAGAGTGGGGCCATGATTTTCGGCCGGAGTATCGCCAACTCGCCAAACTCCGCGCCGCACTGCCCGACGTGCCGGTGATGGCGCTCACCGCCACCGCGACATCGCGCGTGCGCGAAGACATCATCACGCACCTGAAATTGCGTGAGCCGGAGATTTTCGTCGCGAGCTTCAACCGTCCGAATCTCACCTATCGCGTCGTGCCGAAGGATGAGCCGCTGAAGCAGATCATCAATTTCGTGCGGAAGCGGGAGCACGAGAGCGGCATCATTTATTGCGCGAGTCGGGCCACGACGGAGCGGGTGGCGGACGGGCTCGCCGGCCGGGGCTTCTCCGCGAAGGCGTATCACGCCGGACTCGAAGCCGGCGAACGCGCACGCAACCAGGAAGCCTTTCTCCGCGACGACACGCGGATCATCTGTGCGACGATCGCGTTCGGCATGGGCATCAACAAGCCCAACGTCCGCTGGGTCATCCACCACGATCTGCCGAAGAACGTGGAGGGGTATTATCAAGAGACGGGCCGCGCGGGTCGCGATGGGCTGCCGGGCGATTGCCTGCTGCTTTTCAGCGCGGGCGACATCGCAAAGCAGACGCACTTCCTCGACGAAATCACCAACCCACAGGAATTGCAGATCGCGCGCGCGCAGCTCCGCCAGATTGTGCACTACGCGGAAAACGCCTCGTGCCGCCGCGCCGAGTTGCTGGAATATTTCGGCGAGAAATTCCCGCTCGATAACTGCGGCGCGTGCGACAACTGCGCCGAACCGCGTGAGACTTACGACGGCACGATCGTCGCGCAGAAGTTTCTCTCGTGCGTGTATCGGATCGCGCAGAACAGCCGCTTCGGCGTGGGCATGAACCACGTCATCGAAGTGCTCACCGGCGCGGACACGGAAAAGATCCGCCGCTGGGGCCACGACCGGCTGACGACCTACGGGATCGGAGGCGAGTTTAACCGCACGCAGTGGGCGCAGGTCGGCCGGGAGCTCACCCGGCTTGGTTATGTCGGCGTGGCCGAAGGTGAATTTGCCACCCTTGAGCTCACGGAGGCGGGCATGGCGGTGTTGAAGGCGCGCACGCCGATCACGCTGACCAAGGCGATGGACCTGCCCAAGGCGCGGCAGCGCTCGACCGCGCGGCGCGAAGGCGACATCGCGTGCGACGAAATCCTCTTCGAGCGCCTGCGCACGCTGCGGAAAACCCTGGCCGACGATCGGCGCGTGCCGGCGTATATCGTATTTGGTGATACCACACTCCGCGCGATGGCGCGCCACTACCCGGAAAGCGTCGAGCAGATGGAGGGAATTCCCGGCATGGGCGAAAAGAAGCGCGCCGAATTCGGCGAGGCCTTCGCCGGCGAAATCGCGGCGTATCTGCGGACCAACTCGCGCATAGCGTTCGAGTGAAAACCGATCGGACTAAGCGCAAAGACGCGAAGGTTCGCAAAGTTGCGCGAAGAGTCCATTCGCCGAACGGTCTTCTTTGCGTTGCCTTCGCGCCCTTCGCGCCTTTGCGCTTCTCTCCCATTTCCGCATGACCTCCCCCGACGACAGCATGCTCGCGACGCTCAGCCGCATTGGGACGATCGCGCCGGAGGTCATCGAGTTGTTCGATTACCTCGAGGACACGCCGCTGTGGATGAAGGACGAGGCCGGCCACTACGAGTGGGTGAACGTTTCATTCCTGCTGAACTTCGGCGTCAAGACGCGCGCCGAGATCATCGGTCGCACCGACTACGATTTCTGCGGTGCGGTGCTCTCCAACCAGTATCGCATCGACGATGAGCGCGTCCTCCGCGGCGAGCGCATCCTCTCGCGCGTGGAGCTCGTCGGCCGCTTCGATCATACCGCGCGCTGGTGCGTGACGTCCAAGGTGCCGCTCCGCGACGCGAAGGGCAAAATCGTCGGCACGGCCGGCGTCACACGCCCGCTCAGCCAGCGCGAGACGGCCGCCGCCGCGCCCACGGATTCGCCGCTGAGTGTAGCCATTCGCTTCATCAGCCAGAACTTCGCGGATCGCATCACAAACGACGATTTGGCCAAGGCGTGCGGGCTGTCGGTCCGGGCGTTCGAGCGGCAGTTTCAGGCCGCCTACAATACCTCGCCGCACGACTACATCCGCGGGCTGCGCGTGCGCATGAGCTGCAGCGCGCTCGTCTTTTCGCGGAAATCCCTCGCGGAAGTGGCCACGGAATTCGGCTTCGCCGACCAGAGCCATTTCACCAAGGAGTTTCGGAAGTTCATGGCCGAGACGCCGCGCGCGTATCGGGTGCGGTATCAGCAGCGCTGAATCCAATTCAACGCATCTCAGCAGGAAACCAGTGAGCCAGGAACCAGGCACACCCTCTGGTTGGGCTTGCTCCTCGTTTCGTGGCTTCCTGGTTTCCTGCTTCTACTTCCCTTTCAGCCCGACGCTATTTTCCCAAAACCTGCCGCGCGGCTACTAGGCGGTTGCCTCGGGCGTCGTTAGGATGCTCATTCCCTTTCCCCCGCTTTCGCTTCGTCCCTTGTCCTGCGCGGCACATCGCCCGCGCCTTCCGATACACGCCATGCCGAAATCCTCCGTCCTCGATCTCAAAACGGTTAAGTCCAAGACCCAAAGCCTCGTCGAAGGCACGCTCGCCGAAACCGGCGGCCTCCTCCGCCTTGCGCCCGCCTGGGTGCCGCGCTCGTTTCTGCAGCCGGGCCTGCGCATCAAGCTGCACCCGGACGACACCTACGCCTACGGCCTAAACCGCGGCGGCATCGACGAACGCTGGTTCGCTTCCACCACGGTCACGGCCAACGAAGGCCGCGCTGCCGACGAAGGTCTTAGCTACTGCGTCGTGGGCGACAAACGTTTCACGCTCGAGCAAGCGGTTGCCGACTGCGGGGCGACGCTCATCGGTTCGTCCATCTGGAAGAAATACAAGAAGTGGCCCGTTTACTCGAAGTTCTTCGATAACATGGGGCCGATCCCGCACCACATGCACCAGTCGCAGAAGCAGGCGAAACTGGTCGGCCAGGAGGGCAAACCGGAGTCGTATTACTTCCCGCCGCAGCACAACAACGTCGGCAACAATTTCCCCTACACCTTCATGGGCTTCGAGCCCGGCACGACGAAGGAGCAGGTGAAGCAGTGCATCCGCAATTGGAACAAGGGCGATAACGGCATCCTCGATCTATCGAAAGCCTATCGCCTCAAGCCCGGCACTGGCTGGCTGATCGATCCCTGCATCCTCCATGCGCCCGGCTCGCTCTGCACCTACGAGCCCCAGTGGGGCTCCGACGTCTTTGGCATGTATCAGAATCTGGTCGAGGGCCGCGAAGTGCCATGGTCGCTCCTCGTGAAGGACATGCCGAAATCGAAGCACAAGGACATCGATTTCATCGTCGACCAGCTCGACTGGGACAAGAACGTCGACCCGAACTTCAAGGACAACCACTACCTCGAGCCCGTGCCGGTCGCCGACACGCGGAGCGAAGGCTACGTCGATCGCTGGATCGTTTACGGCAAGGTCGATGGCGAGCAGCTCTTCACCGCCAAGGAGCTCACCGTCGAGCCCGGCACCGAGTGCACGGTGAAAGACACCGGCGCCTACGGCCTCATCTGCGTGCAGGGCCGCGGCACGATCAACGGCCAGCCGTTGAACAGCCCCAAGCTCATCCGTTTCCACGAGCTCACGGAAGACGAGTATTTCTGCACCGAAGACGGGGCGAAGGCCGGCGTCACCTTCGAGAACACCAGCAGCACGGAGCCGCTCGTGTGCCTCCGCTACTTCGGTCCTGAAGTGAATCCCGACGCCCCCGCCATGGGCGCGTATCGGAAAAACAAATTCAACTGATCAAACCAATCTCACCACAGAGACACGGAGACACAAAGAAAACCTCGAGCCTAGCGGGCTTGATCTCCGTGCCTCCGTGTCTCCGTGGTTAACGCCTTAGCCTCCTTAACTCTCAACTCACACCACCCCCCAATGCCCGCTAACAATTACCCCAAACTTCACAACGCGATGTGGCCCGGCCTCGTCGGCAAAGGCTCGCCCGGCGCCGAACCGTTTATCGAACTCGATACGATGCTCGAGATGACCGCCAAGGCCGAGGTCGGCGGCGTGAAATTCGACGGCGTCGATCTCTTCCTCTACAATCCGCACACCGACATCGATAGCTCAGACGACGACATCAAGCGCCTCGCCGACAAAATCAAAAAGAAGAATCTCGTCGTGGGCTCCGTCGTTGCGCCCGTGTGGTTCGACGCCTCCGCCGGCGGTGACGAGAAAGCCCGCGCCAATTTCGTCACGCACGTCCGCAAGGCGATCGGGATCGCGAAGAAACTCCGCCAGCTCGGGGTCCGCCCCTACGGAATCGTCCGCATCGACAGCGCGACGCCTGTCACCGCTTGGGACAAGGATCCGAAGGGCACCACCAAACTGATCGCCCAGACTTTCCGCGAATGCGGCAAGATCGCGAAGGGCGAAGGCGAGCGCCTTGCCGCGGAGGGGGAGATTTGCTGGGGCGGCATGCATTCGTGGAAGCACATGGTGCAGCTCCTCGAGCAGGTCGGCATGCCCAAGGTCGTCGGCTTCCAGGCGGACATGTCGCACACCCATCTCTACACGCTCGGCGCCAACGCCGAGGCGCATCGCATCGTCCCGAAGAACTACCACTACGAGCCCGCCGAGTTCCACAAGGCGATGACCACGCTCACGAACGCGCTCCGCCCGTGGACGATCGATTTCCACGTCGCGCAGAACGACGGCAGCACCTACGGCTCCGGCTCGCACGAGAAAACCGGCCGCCACTGCCTCGCGACCGACCCGAAGGGCAAGTTGAACATCGCCCGCGACTCCGGCTACTGGCTGCGCGACGGCAAGGGGAAGGTCACAAAGAAGCTGAAGCACATCTGCTGGGACGGCTGCATGTTTCCGAACGACGTGCTCATGAAACAGCAAACGTGGAACGACATCCTCGCCGCGATGATCGAGGTCCGCAACAACCACGGCTGGGTCGGCTGAAATCCAAACCGTTAAGCGCAAAGACGCGAAGGCCCGCAAAGAAACGCAAAGACCGAACTGCCTCAGGCTCCTTTCCTGCCTTTCTTCGCGAACCTTTGCGCCTCTTAGCGTCTTCGCGCTCAACTCCTACTCCTTCAAATCTCTCACCCCATGGCCAAGAAACAACTCCGCGTCGGGCTCATCGGCTACAGCTTCATGGGCCGCGCCCACAGCAACGCCTTCCATCAGGTTAATCACTTCTTCCCCTCCACCTACGAGGTCGTCCCGCAGGCCGTCTGCGGTCGCGACGAAGCGAAGGTGAAAGAGTTCGCCGCCAAGTGGGGCTACAAGTCCGTCGAGACCGACTGGAAGAAACTCATCGCGCGCGACGACATCGACGTCGTCGACATCGCGACCCCGAACAACATGCACGCCGAGCAGGCCATCGCCGCCGCCAAGGCCGGCAAGATGATCCTCTGCGAGAAGCCCCTCGGCCTGAACTCCAAGGACGCCGAGAAAATGGTGAAGGCCATCGAGAAGGCCAAGGTGCCGAACATGGTGTGGTATAACTACCGCCGCTGCCCCGCGGTCGTCCTCGCCAAGAATCTCATCGATGCGGGCAAACTCGGGCGCGTGTTTCATTACCGCGCCAACTTTCTGCAGGATTGGACCATCAATCCCGAGCTCCCGCAGGGCGGCACGGGCCTTTGGCGCCTCGATCTCAAAGTCGCGGGCTCCGGCGTCACGGGGGATTTGCTCGCACACTGCATCGACACCGCGCTCTGGCTCAACGGTGGCATCAAGGACGTGAGCGCGATGACCGAGACGTTCGTCAAACAGCGCAAACACAACCTCACGGGCAAAATGGAAAAGGTCGGGATCGACGACGCCTGCCTCTTCCACTGCCACTTCAACAACGGCTCGCTCGGCCTCTTCGAGTCGACCCGTTACGCCCGCGGTCACAAGGCCCTCTATACCTTCGAGATCAACGGCGAGAACATGAGCCTTAAGTGGGATCTCCACGACCTGCACCGCCTCCAGATCTTCGACTACAGCGACGAGGGACAGGAGCGCGGCTGGAAAAGCATCCACGTCTCGGACGGCGATCATCCCTACTGCGGCAACTGGTGGGTGCCCGGGCTCCAACTCGGCTACGAACACAGCTTCGTGCATGCGATGGTCGAGTTCGTTCGCGGCCTCGAAAGCGGCCAGGGCTGCACGCCCAATTTCAAGGACGGCCTCGCCACCGATTACGTCGTGGACGCCGTGCTCAAGTCCGCCAGGACCCGCCGCTGGGAAAAGGTGAAGAAGTAGCTCCTCAATCCCGTCGAAGAAACCGCTGATGAACGCTGAAGGGCGCTAATGGGAAACCACTAATACACACTCATAGAAAGGAATGTTTAGGAATTCAGACCAAGTGCTTCCGAATTCCAAAAATTCCCATCCATTAGTGTTCATGAGTGGTTTCCTGTCTTGGTTCTTGTTTTCATTTATCAGCGCCCATTAGCGGTTTCACTTTAATGCCCTCGTTTGACGGAGAGCCGCCAAACAAAAACCACTCATCCACACTCATAGAAAGGAATGTTGGGGAATTCAGACGATCGGCTCTGCCATTCCTAAAATTCCCCGCCATTAGTGTTCATTAGTGGTTTCTCCCTTTTTCTTTTTCTTATCAGCGCCCATTAGCGCCCATCAGCGGTTTCGCTTCGTCTGACCGTTCGGCTCGCGCACCATCGCGGCCTTTCCGCCGTATCTCCAAAGATTCCCTCTCCCCCGATGCTCCGCCCCGCCCTTCGCCTGGTCCTGTTTGTGGCTTCGCTCGCCACCGCCGCCGCCCAGTCCTCGCTCGTCTTTAATCCGCCCGCCGGGGTCGCCGCGAAAAACAAGCACGTCGTTCTCCTCTCCGGCGATGAGGAATACCGCAGCGAGGAGGCGCTCCCCATGCTGGCGAAGATCCTCAGCCAGCGCCACGGCTTCAAATGCACCGTGCTCTTCGCCCTTGATGCGGACGGCTCGATCAACCCGGAGAACCAGAAATCGCTCGCGGGCTCCGAGGCCCTCGACTCGGCCGACGCCATCGTGATGGCCCTGCGTTTCCGTCAGTGGCTCGACGCCGACATGAACCGCTTTATCGCCGCCTGGAATCGCGGCGTGCCGCTCATCGCCCTGCGCACCTCGACGCACGCCTTCAACTTCCCCGCCGACAGCGCGTATTCGAAATATTCCTACAACGCGAAGGCCCCGTGGGCCGGCGGCTGGGGCAAGCACGTCCTCGGCGAGACCTGGCTCACCCACTGGGGCAGGCACAAGTTCGAAGCCACGCGCGGAGTCATCGAGCCCGCCGCGAAAAATGACGCGCTGCTCCGCGGCGTGACAGATGTTTTCGGTGACAGCGATGTTTACGAAGCCTACCCGCCCACCGATGCGAAGATCTTGATGCGTGGCCTCGTATTGAAGGGCATGAACCCGTCCGACGCTCCCGCCGACCAGATCAAGAAACGCGTCACCGATAAACAGGACCAGGGCATCAACACGCCGGCGATGCCGATCGTTTGGACGCGCCTGCACAAGAATGAGTCGGGCAAGGAGAACAAAGTGCTCACGACCACGATGGGCGCCGCGACCGACCTCGAAAACGAGAGCCTGCGCCGCCTCGTCGTCAACGGCGTGTTCTGGGGCCTCGGCCTC
>JANPIT010000677.1:0-9524 GCA_031425115.1 Opitutaceae bacterium
CACCGGCAGCCCGAGCTGTCGCTGCACATGCTCGCGTCGATGAGCCTGCACCTGAAGCACCTCGTGCAGACGTTGCAGGACTACAAGGGGCGGCAGATCGAGGGCCGGCTGGCGGACTGGCTGCTGCGGAATGCGCCGGAGGGCGCGCTGTCGTTCGAATTGCCCGTCACGAAGAAAAATCTCGCGGGGCAGCTCGGCGTCACAAGCGAGACGTTCTCACGCACGCTGGCGCGGTTTCGCGATGAAGGCTTGATTCGCGTGGAGGGGCCGCGCGTGCACCTGCTGCAGATGGGCGGGTTGCGTGCCTACACGGAAGCGGGAGGCTGACCGTCGGCAGCCGGCAGGTGCACTTCCGCACCCCGCTCCGCGTTGGCGCCCGGAAGCAGATGCGCGGGCAAAGTATTCTTTGCAAAAACGAACTCCGGGCGGGTTCCGGCTTGGGCGCGCTACGGCACCTCGCACTTGCCGCCGGCGCAGGCCAGCACGTCCTTGAGCGCAGTCTCATCCGTCGTCTCGCGCAGCGCGGCGTAGTCGACGCGCGCGTATTTCAGCCGATTCCAGCGTGCAGCATCCTCGTCGGTAACGACGGACTCGCGCGGCGCCTGCGGGTAGCGCTTGTCGCCGTCGTATCCCAGCAGCGCGACACCGGTGAAGTGTTCGCGATGCTGCCAGATGAAGTCGCCGATGGCGTTCCATTCCTCGGGCTTCACCGTGCACGTGTTGGACACGTTGTGGTGCAAGCCAGGCGAACGCGTTTCGAGCGCCTCCCCGGCGAGCACCCAGTGTTGCTGCACAAGCTGCACGAACTGGAGAAACTCCACCGCGCCAAGATCGTCGCGCAGGATCGCGCCCGTCGGCGCCTCAACCGGAAAGGTGATGACGTCGTCGGTATCGGGCCGGTAGACAGATGCCTCGGTCATGGGCGGGTTTACGGCTTGGAAATGCCGATACACGGGATCGTGGCGATTGGCCTGAACGCGGCGGAAATAATGTCGGGCGTGATGCGGGTGAATACCCGAGGCCGCGCCCAGCAGCAGCGACGCCGTGCCCTCCGGCTTCACGCACGTGACGCGCGCGGCGGGTCGGATGCCGATAGTCTCGGCCACGAGTTGGTTGGCAGCGCGACAGAGACGCGCGCCGCGCTCGAGCGTGGCCGGGTCGAAGAGAATCTCGGGGTTGTCCATGAACCCGCAAATGGACACGCCGAGGAGCGCGTCGCGTTCGTTGAGGAAGCGCGTGACGGGACCGAGATACGGGATGTCCGTGTAGGCCGCCTGCAGCGTGCCGATGACGGCAGCGTGGACGCACGCGACCAGAAAATCCTCGGTGGTGGTCAATGCGGCGCCGTTGATCGTGGTGAGATTGCACATCTGCCAGCCAGAGACGGGCGCGGAGGGGAACAGGTCGGCGTGGTATCCCAGTTCGCGCAGCCGGTCGAGGTCGGCAGCCGTGAGCGAATCGCCGAGCACGGGGTGAAGCCCGATTTCGCAGCAGGGATTGCAGCCGTAATCCGGGTGATCGGCAAAGTAGAAGCCGGGCTCGCCAAATTCCTTTTGCGCGTTGAACAGCCGGCGAAACGACGCGTCGTCGGATGATGTGCGCGACAGCACCGCCGAGTTGTTGGACGCGGACCGCTGCGGATGTTTCTCGAACCAATTGCCGGTCTTCGCATCCATCATCTCCACGTCGTCGGGCGAGAAGAGGCAGATGGTGGCCGACCGGCGAATGCCGCCGCTGAGCACGGACCGCGCGACGAACATGCACATGTCGTAAACCTCGATGGGCCGAAGCCGGCGACCCGTGGCGCTGCGCAGGATCGCCTCGACATCGGTGAGCGTCTGCTTGAGCGGCAGGTGCCCCGGCGCCTTCCCACCGGACGTTGCGAGTGCGCGACCGCGCGGCCGGACGGCGGAAAAATTGAACTCGACCTTGAAGTCCTGCTGGTAGCTGAGCAGGAGAACGTGCAGCGCATCGGCCCACCCTTCGATGGTGTCGGCCACGGCGTGATGCACCACCGGGAGATCGATGTCCTCGCCGCGGGCCGGGAACGGCGGAAGATGCGCGACGTGGTGCCGCTGCACGGAGAAACCGCAACCGGTCCCGGCCAGCAGCAGGAAGTAATACTCGCGGAAGAACTCGATGCGGTCCGCCACGCTGAACGAGCAGTTGAAGAGCCTCGCGTGGTTGCGGAGGATGGCGTCGCCCCCGAACTGGAGGGAACGCATCGAGGGCAGCACGCGTTTCTCCGCCACGGCGGCAAACGCGCGCTCGATCGATTCGCCGATCGTCGCGCCTCCGAGCCAATCGCTCAGCAGCCGCCGATCCTGTGGATCCGTGGGCGTCGTGGCAATGACACCACTGATCTTGCGGTCGAGCCGATCGCGAAAGAACGACGCGTGCATCGCCTGCACTCGCTGCACCGCTTCGGGAAACAGCTCGCGCCGGCCGAGGTCGGCGCGGTGGCGGGCGTATTTTGCGCACGCGATGTAATCGGCGAGGCCATTGTCGGGAAAATGTTGGAGGCGCTGCGCGGCCTGACGCAGACGATAAACGATATAGCTCCGTGCCACCGCCCATTCGCCTTCGGCGGCAATCGTCTTTTCGACGATGTCCTGAACCTGCTCGATGGTGGGACGCCGGCCCTGCCGGTAAATGAGCTCGGTCGAGCGGGTAACGCGCCCGGAGATCGCCATCGCTTTCAAGAAGGTGTCGAGGTCGAGGCCGTAGTGCAGCGCAGGATCGTCGCGATACGGATTCGCGGCGCCGTCGTGCTTTACCTCGTGGAACGCGAGGGCGACCGCGCGCGTGATTTTCGAGGCATCCCACAGCACCGTGGAACCGTCGCGTTTGACGACCAGACGCGGAGTGGCGAGCGAGCTGTCGGAGTCCTGGTGACGCAACTTGAACCGGTTAAGGAGCGAGGCGGGAGATGGCATGGTTGAGGAAGGGAGTGGGAATTTACCCGTCTCCGCCCACGAGCGCCTTGATCTCGATCAAGCCTCCCGCGAGATCGCCGCTCCTTCGGCGCGTGGCGTGCATGTGCCGTGCGCAGCGCAATTCGCTGCGGTCGGACGGAGTGCGCGCCTACCCCGAACCGGGAGCCGGAGTTCCGGGGGCGAGGTCGGAATCCCGCCATGCTTCGAGCACGAACGTCAGCACGTCCACCGCCCGATAAGACCGGCCTCCCGGTTGCACGAAGCGAGCGACGGCAGCGACATCTTCCCCCGCCGTGACGATCGCGCGTTCCACTTCTCCTTCCGGCGTGACCTGCCCATAACCCACGGCGGCGAACAATCCGTTGCAGAGACATTTGCGCCCCGTGGCATCCGCCTGGTTCCCACCCTTCCTGACGTAGTCGTCGATCGGTTCCGCAGGACAGCGGTAGCCGAGCGACCCATCGGGTTTGCGATAGGGCTGGCGCAGATAACCGAGATCGCAGACGCGGGTGCGCTGCTCGTAAACATCCGCCCGGGAAATGCTGCCCGCGACATCGACGACCTTGAAGGGCATGCCGGTAGGCGAGGCGCGGGGGTCGGTAAACAGCGCGGTCGTCCCTGCTGCGCTTTGTTCCAGAACGGCGCGCTTCACTTTCGAGTCCATTCCGGACTCCTCGCAAAAAGCAAAAGCGGTCCCGATCTGCACCCCTGCCGCGCCGGCGTCTCGCGCCGCGCGCAGCTTTCCGGGAAACGCGCACGAACCTGCGACCCAAAACGGTCGCCCCAGGGCCCGAATGGCGGCGAGGTCGGCTTCGTCGCGCGGCCCGTAGACGGGTTCGCCGCGGGTGTTCAACGTCGTGCCCCCGCGAGGCGGGGCGTTGTGTCCGCCGGCGGAAAGACCCTCGACCACGAAGCCATCGACTCGCCCGCTGGCCTTGCGCGCCAGCGTGGTGGCCAGCGTGGAGGAGGAGACGATCGCAAGAAAAGCGGGACGTCGCAGCGCCGGCTTTTCACCCGGGAAATACGTGCGGGGATCGAAGCGACAGACGAATTTTTCGCCGGGCCTGGCATCGGCCACTGCAAGATCGAGTTCCACTGGCTGCCAGGCGGCGAGGCCGTCGAGCACGCCCGGGATCGACCGGGGGATACCGGCGCCCATCAGCACGAAGTCGACGCCGGCTAGCATCGCCCCGAAAAGAGAAGCGAGCGTGGGGAGTTGGATCTTTTCCAGCAGGTTGAGGCCAACCGCGCCGGGATGCCCCAGCTTCGCGAGATGTATTTCCACGAAGTTGGCCACCAGCGTCAGCTCGAGGAGATCGTCCGGCACTTCCGCAGAAAACAGAGGCGCGAGCCGATACCGCCGAGCCACGCCCTTTCCCCCGGGGATGAAGTAACGCTCCACGATCCGTTGCGCCACTTCGCGGAGCGGACACTGCGCGAGGGCCTCACGCATGGCGCCTCCCACGTCGCCCTCCTGCAGCCGGCGAATCAAGAGGGTGTTCAATGCCGTTCCCGATACGACACCAAGTTGGCCGGCCTGCGCGACCGCCCGGGCGAGCCGCCAGTTGGAAACTCCGATGCCCATGCCGCCTTGGATGATCGTTGGGAGCGAAAGGGACGCGGAAAGGGGCGCGAGCGGCAGATCGAAGCGGGAAACCATTCCCGAGAATAAGGCAGGGAGTTGCCGCTGGCTTTGATGCAAATCAAGTCGCACGCGCATTCCACTTCGCGGGGAGCGAAATTCGCGCATCGTAAGTTACATGGAAACCAACGCCGCGAATCCGATCGGCGAATTCAAAGTCTGGCTCGGTGAGGCCGGGCAGGCTGGCGTGCGCGAACCCACCGCCATGGCGCTGGCGACGAGCGATGCGCTGGGGATGCCCGATGTGAGAATGGTCTTGTTGAAGCAGGTCGATGACGCGGGATTCGTGTTCTACACGAATCTGGAGAGCCCGAAGGCGATGGAACTTCGGGCCACGCCGTGCGCGGCGCTTTGTTTTTATTGGCAGGAAACGAAACGGCAGGTCCGCGTGCAGGGAAAAGTGGAGACGGTGGCGGAGAGAGAAGCGGACGCGTATTTTGCCACCCGACCGCGGCTCAGCCAGATTGGCGCGTGGGCCTCCCGCCAATCGCGACCGATGACGCATGCGTTCGAACTCGAGCAGGCGTGTGCGGGCTTCGCCTTGCGCTACGGAGTTGGCGCTGTGCCCCGGCCGCCGTTCTGGTCGGGATTTCGCGTCGTCCCGGAGCGAATCGAATTCTGGAGCGAGAAACCGTTTCGCCGCCATGAGCGGAGGCTCTTTACGCGCATCGAAGGCCAGTGGCGTTGCGACCATCTTTTCCCCTGAAGGATCCAGCCGTTCAATCCATTGCCCACGGAACACACTGAATACACGGAAGAATATCGGTGTTCTGTGTATTCCGTGTGTTCCGTGGGCAACAACCCCCTCCGGTCATTCGGTTGCGGCCGTCACTCGACGCGAAATCCGGCTTCCGGTTCGTAGGTGACAACGTAGATTCGGCGCGGCTTCGCAGCGACGGTGCCGGACCACCGCAGCGGCGCGGACTGCGGACCGGTGTGGAGTTCGACGTTTACCACGTGCTCCGCGGGAGCGAGGACATGTCGCCATTCATCCAGAGCGGGACCGTCGCGCGATATGCCTTTCGCGCGATAGGTTCTCGACTCCGTGACGCCATCGATCGTGAGCCGCACCGTCACGTCGGAGCGATGCGGCTTCGCGGTGGACCGGCCCCGCATGTGAATCGGTTTGCCCGCATCGGCCGCCGCATCGTGCACGTCATTGTCCGCCAGCTCTCCGAGAGCCTTGAATGAAAACACGAACTCCGGTGAGTCCGGTGCGGGATTGCGCACGGCCAGCCGGCTCGGACCGACGGTCACGATGGCGATGACGAACGCGAGCACGGCGCCAACGAGAACGACGCCCACCGGATGCCGTCGCCGTGAATCTGATACGCTGCCCATCCGACCTGTGCGGAAGGCGACGGCGGCAGTGTGCAAATCGTGCGGCCGCGCCGGATCGAAATCCACGACGCGCCAGGCCATCGAACCGCCCGCGCGCTCCGGGCGATACACCGGTTTGCGTTCGCCCCCGAGTCGCGCCAGCACCCAGCGATTGCCGTCGCGGGCCGCGGCTTCCGCACGAGCGTCGCGCACGATGAGGATGCCTTGCGAGCCGCTCTTCAGGAGTTGCTCGATGAACTTCGGTCGCACCCACGAGGCGGTCGGGACGAAATGCACGTGATAGCCGGGGAGCCG
This sequence comes from Opitutaceae bacterium, assembly GCA_031425115.1. Lineage (GTDB taxonomy): Bacteria > Verrucomicrobiota > Verrucomicrobiia > Opitutales > Opitutaceae > ER46. The sequence goes on from JANPIT010000677.1 coordinate 6,214, forward strand.
CTCGCGCCAGCGCGTGGCGGAAAAGAGCGAGAGGGCGCCGTCGTTATCGCCGGCGACGAACGCCACCCAACCGGACCCCGCTGACGAACGCGCGGCGGCGATCTCGTTTTCGATCCGTGCTTCTTCGCGCCGGGTATCGAACCACGAGAGCGAGATGCCCTCGGAATCGCACGAACCGGCGCAGACGCCGCAGCCGACGCACCGGGTGGGATCGACCGAGGCTTGCGAAGGGAACCGCTTGCCGTCGGTGCGGGCCACCATGGTGATCGCATCGAAGGGACAATCCTGGACGCACTGGGTGCAGGCGTGGCAGCGCGATTGATCGACCGTCGCTTGATACGTGGCGGCAGCGCGTCTGCGGCCGAGAATCCACGGCACGGCAGCGGCGGCGGCGGTCGTGCCGAAAAGCGCAACCCAAAGTCCGGCGTGCTGGAAGCGCAGTGCGAGCGCGAGAGGCGTAAGATACCACGCGTCGACGGTGAACGCGGGCGCTTTGACGGCCATCTGCGCCTGGGCATCGAGCGGTGCGGGCACGACGAGAGCTGCGACGGCGAGTCCCGCGAACAGCGCCAACGCCGTCTGCCAGTTGGGAAAAAGTTTCGCGCGGCTGACCCGCACGAGATGAACCGCGAGGCCCACGGCGATGCCGAGCGGCAGCAACATGTGCAGGAAGAACACCACGAAAAACAGCAGGCTCGGCACCATGCGATCGGCGACGTAGAGGCGGCCCAGTGGCTCGCCGAAAATCGGAAGAGCATCGAGCAGGCGCATCGACGACACCGCCACCTGCTGCGCCGGTTGATCCCAGATCAGCCAGTAGCCGGTCCAGCCGATGAACCAGATCAACGCGATCGATCCCACGCCCGAGACCCACGGCAGCCAGCGCGGGCCGCTGAACTTCCGCGCGAAAAAGATCCGGGCAGCATGCAGCAGCACGAACACCATCGCTAGGTCGGAGCTGTAGCGGTGCACGGCGCGCACCCAGCCGCCGAGACTGCGACCGTCCATGGTCGAGACGGACGAATAGGCGAACTGGAGGCTCGGCGAATACCACGCGAGCAACGCGACACCCGAGACGATCGCGATGCTCAGGGCGACATTCGCCGCGGCGCCGGCCTGCGCGAGCGGGTTGAACTCCGGCGGCAGCCAACGGGCGATGAGGCCGTCGACCGATGCCAGCGCACGGTCGACGCAGGCGAGCGCCGCTTCGAACCGGCATGCCGCCGGAGGGGGCGGCGGAATGGTGGCGGCAGGCTCGTCGCGCTCAGCCTCGTGGCGCGGCGCGGAGTCGATCATGGCGCGGCGGCTTCGCCCGCCAGCGCGATCAACCCCTCGCGGAGCCATGACCGGTGGCGTGGATCGAGCGTGAAACGGTAGGCGATCTCCCCGCGCGCATCGAGCAGGAGAAACAGGTTCGCGTGATCGATGATGCCCGTCCGGGGATCCTTCACGCGGGCGAAGCCGAGTTGCGTGAGCGTCTCATGAATCCCGGTGGGCTCGCCGTTGAGATAGCGGAACTCCGGGTGTTGAAAGCCATAGCCTTCGGTTATGCGCAGCATCAGCTCAGGACTGTCTTCTTCCGGGTTGAGCGAGAGCGCGACCACCGACACCCGCTGGCGCACCTCCGGCGCGAGCGAGTCGAGCAGCGTTTTGGTTTCACGGAGAATTTCCGGGCAACTGATGGAGCACCTCGCATAGATCCCGGTGACAAGCACGACGCGGCCGCGCAGCTCCTCGAGGGAGAATGGCAAGCCGCGTTGATCGATGAATCGAAACGCGGGCACGGCCAGATGCGTGCGAATGCGCTCGCCCGGGAAAGGCAGCGGCGCGTCGGCGTCCGCGTCCGGCCGCCCGTAGGCGAACAACGCGGTCATCGCGAGCCCCGCGGCCAGCACGCCGGCTCCAGCGGCAGGAGCGTGCCGTCGCCAGCCGGCCAGCGAGCGCAGCGGGCGCAGGCCGCGGCGCCAGAGAAACAACGCGATCAGCACTACGAACGCGGGCTCCACCAGCATGACCCAGACGGTCGCCCATTCCATTCCGCCCGTGCGCGAGTCGTAACGAAAGCACCACTGCTTGAACTCGCGCGCGAAGCCGCCCCAAGCGCCCGTGCTCTCCGGGGCAAACACCACCGCGAGGAGAAACGCCTCATAGACGATCGCGGCGGAGAGCAGGAAGAGCGGCAGGCCGGTGCCCGTGAAGAAACCGCGGATGCCTGCTGGCTCATGCAGTTGAGAGTTGAGAGTCGAGGGTTCAGAGCCTCGACCCTCAGGGCGGAGGGATGGCAATTGCGTTGGGACGTCGGCGTTCATGAATTTCTTTCTCTCAACTCGTCCGCTCCTCACCGCACGGGCCACACATCCGCGAGCGCTTTCCAGTTCGCGAAGTAGTAGACCGCGAAGCACGCGAGGAACACGCCGGTCAACGCGATGGTGCCTTTCATCGCCCAGTGATCGTCGGCGAGTGAACCTTCCTTCGTTCCGATCATGGCTTTCGCGGTGCCCCAATCGGCCATCGCGCGTCCGGCGTTTTTCTCGCCGAAAAGAATCGTGCCGACGCAGAGCACCACGAAGAGCAGCAGCCCGATCACCGCGAGGATCGCGCCGATGCCCATGATGCCGAGGAACAGATGCGCGGCGGGCCCGAAGATGCCGGCCGGCTCGATGTCGTAGCTGCGCCGTGGGACGCCGAGCGAACCGGCGAACGACATGCCGAGCGAGACGAGGAGAATGCCCCCGCCAAACAGCCAGGGCTGGGCGCGCGCCGCGCCGCGCCAGATGAAGTCGCGGCGGAAGATGAGCGGGATGACGTAGTAGGTCAGCGCCATGAACGCGAGGGTCGTGCCGCCCACGACGGTGGCGTGGAAGTGGCCGGTGATCCGCAGCGTGTTATGCGCGATGATATTGATCTGCTGCGTGCCGAGTGTGACGCCCGTGATCCCGCCAATGAAGCCGAAGATCATCAGCGAAAGCACGAAGCCGGCGAAGGCGGGATTGCGCCACGGCGCGGACATAACCCAGCCGAAGAGACCCTTGACGTAGCCCTTCTCGCGCATCGCCATCTCAACCGAGGCCGGGACGGTGAAGCCGTGTATCATCGAAGCCAGCACGGCGAGATACATGGCGTAGGACGTGTTCCAGATCTTCCAGGCCGAGCCTACGCCGGGATCGACCAGAAGGTGATGCGCCGAGGCGAGATTGATGAAGAGGATGTAGAGGACGAAGGCACCGCGGCAGACGGTTTCGTTCACGGGCTTCGCGCCCGTCGCCAAGTTCGCGATGAGATACCAGATGGCGACCATCGCGCAGACGTTG
>JANPIT010000678.1:0-7947 GCA_031425115.1 Opitutaceae bacterium
TCCTTCTGCTCAATCCGAAACTCCCCGCCCACCGCTTCCATCCGCTGACGCATGTTCCGCAGGCCATCGCCTGGGGAGAGTTCGGGCGAAATCCCCAGTCCGAGGCCGTCGTCTTCCACGACCACCCGGAGCAAATTCGTCTCGCTCACGATCTGAAGGCTCACATTGCCGGCGCGCGCGTGTCGCACGACGTTGGTCAACGCCTCCTTCACGACCAAAAGCAAATGGTGACGCACATCGGCGGTCACCCACACGTCCGGCGGATCATCGGGTAAATCGACCACACACCGAATGCCTGCGCTGCGCATGAACTCCACGGCATGCTGGCCGAGGTAGCTGATCACGTGCGGCAACGTGTCGTTGCTGGGATTGATCGCCCAGACGATCTCGTCGAGTGACTTGAGCATCTGCCCCGTCGTCGCCGTGATTTGCCGCAAATTTTCTTCCGCCGGATCGGTCGCGGGGCGGTCTTGCGCCGCGATTTCACTCAGTAGTTTAACGTGCGCCAGGCTTCCGCCCAGTTCGTCGTGAATATCCCGTGCGATTCGAGCGCGGTCCTCGAACAGGGCGGCCTGCTGCTCGGCCCGTCGCAGTTTTCCGCGGAGTCGTTGAAACGACAAAAAGCGCACGACCGCGACGACCAACGCGGTGAAGGCGCAAAGAACCCCGGTGCGAAACCACCACGTCTGCCAATAAAACGGGCTGACCACGATCGCCAGCGCGGCCCCCTGTTCGTTCCATACGCCCGTGTCGTTGCCGGCAATAACGCGAAACAAGTAATTACCTGCCGGAAGACGCGAATACGTTGCCGATCGCTCCTTTCCTGGGGCGCTCCAAGCCTCGTCAAAGTTATCGAGCCGATAGCGAAAGCGGACATTCTCAGGCGCGGAATAACTCAGCGCGGCGAAGTCGAATACCAGCCTGCGGTGCTCCGGTGGCAATTGCAGCGCCGGGCTGGCTGTCTCCAATTCTGCCATGCCCCCTTCGACGTTACCCCGGAGAGGGAATCGACTTCCCCACAGGGCGACCTGCCGGTCATCGAGGATCACGCGCTCCAACACGACGGGCGGCGCCACCGCATTCCCCCGAACATTTTTTGAGTTCAACGTCAGCACCCCAAGACTCGTCGAAAATAGCACACGTCCATCGCTGCTTTGGCAGACGGCTGGGGCGTTGCCGTAGTGCGGTTGCAGGTTCGGCAAACCTTGTTCGTAGCCGTAAAGGATCGAACGCACGTTCGGCGTCCGCCCTTCCGCAACCGCCACCGCGTCCTTCAGTTCGACTTTGGTCAGCCCATGGGGACCAGCCAGCCAGACCGCCCCCGAGGAATCGGATGCAATCTGCCAAATGGAGTCGTCCACCAGACCCTGGTCCGCGGTGAGTCGGGCATAGCGGCCGTCCTTCAACAGGCCCACTCCGCGCTCCGCGTAGCCAATCCAAAGACTGCCGTCGGGAGTCGCGTGGAGACAACGCACCGAGGTCGACACCGCGCGGGCAAGCGCCGGCTCGCTGACCAACGCATCTCCGGCAACTTTCAAGATTTTCCCATCCGAGGTGCCGATCCAAACTACGCCGTGGGCGTCCTGCACCAGTGCGCGAATGTTTCGCGTCTCGGGCACCGCATACGTCCGCAGCCGGCCCGCTCGGATTTGGCCGAGGCTCACCGACCCGTTCGTGGTGAACCACACCGAGTCGTCCGCGGCCACCAGCACGGTGCGGATGGAATTGCTGGGCAAACCGTCGCGCTGTTCCCAAACGCGCACGCGGCCGGTTTCTCGATCGATCTCGCGCAATCCATACCCCCTGGTTCCAACCCAGAGCCTGCCCTTCCGGTCGGCCGCCACACACGCGGCCGCACCGCCGCCCGCCGGCATGACCGCCCAGCTGGATCGGTCGCCCCGAGCGAGTTGACCGCTGTCGCCGACGACCCAAAACATGCCTTCGGCATCCTGGCACACCGATACGACCGACTCGAAAGGCAGCCCGGATTGAGTGCCGATCAAATCCATCGCGCGCGGACGAAGCCGGTTCAGCCCTCCGCCGAATGTCCCCGCCCAGAGGTTGCCCTCGCGATCCTCAAGCAGCGTCCCGACGTTGCGATGCGACGTGTCCACGCTTTCGAGGTTTCGCCCGTCGTAGCGGAGCAATCCATCCGATGCGGTTCCGAGCCACAGCGCACCGGCCGAGTCTTCCAACAGCGCGATCGGGCGAATTCCTCCGGGCAGCGCGACGCGTTCGACCGGCGGTCCGTCACCGGTAATCCGATACACCCGCGAACCCGCCGAAACCCATAGTCCGCCGGTCCGCGCGGCAGCCAGCGTGAGATCGCGGCTCTCGAGGCGAAACCGCTGCTCGAACTTCCCGGCCTGCAGGACGCCGATTCGCCCGTTGAGCGCGCACCAGACCCGGCCCGCGGCATCGCGCACCAAAGACGCCCGGCCTCCGCTGCCGACGCGGTCCGGAATTTCCACGTCCTTCAACCGGTCGTTGCTCACGAGGCAAATGTGGCCTCCGAACGCCAGCCAGACGGCGCCTTCCCGGTCCTCGGCGAAGGCGGTGAGCTGGCCGTTCGGAACCCCCTCGGCGACCGTGAACCGCAGCGCGGAATCTCGTCCCACTTTCAGGACCTCTTCCCGGAAGGCCGCAAGCCAGAGGTTGCCGTGGGAATCCGAAAACATGGCGCGGACGCCGCTGCCGATCACGCCCTTTACTGCCGAAAGTTCAAAGGGTTCGAACCTCGCGCCGTTGAAGCGAACGAGTCCTCCGCGGGTTGCGATCCAGAGCGAACCATCCGGCGTCTGGGTGACACCGGTGACTCGATTGTCCGGCAGGCCATCATCCGCCCGCCAGATGCGCGCCCGCCAGTCTGGCGACGTAGGCGGCGCGCCATAGGCCAGCATCGGACCCACGGACAGAAAGGCCGCAACCAAGGCAGCGACCCGGAAATTCCCCAGGCTGAATTGCGCGGCCCAAGACACGATGGACCGGCGCCGCTGAACGCCATTCGCCATCGAGCGCGCACGAGCGGGCTGAAGGGGTTCGGGGTCACCTCGCATTCCACCGCGAGCCAAATTGCGCCCCTCCGCGAAGGCAAGGTTCCCCGTGTTCGGCAAGGTCGGGCCACGACTTCAGGACGGCTTTAATGGCTGTTTCCCGACCCAGTTTGGTCCCGGCGGAAAGGGAAGCGCTGTGCTCGGTGCGCTGACGATGGACGGCCACGAAACGGCCACCGTTGGTTTCGTTTCCGTTGCCGGCCTCCGTCTCCGCCCTGGCTGCGATTCCTTGCGCGCGAACCTCTTTCTCGCGATCGGCGAGCCTCCGTTTTGCGACAGAGAAGACGGTCGTTTCAAGGCCCCGCCATTTCTGCTTGCCGTTAACTTTGACGCGGGCGTATTACGTTCTGCTCTGTCGGTTGCGTAGCAAGTTGCCCGGGTGGTGGAATTGGTAGACACGCAGGTCTCAGAAGCCTGTGCCTCACGGTGTAGCGGTTCGAGTCCGCTCCCGGGCACCATTCAGACGTTGTTCCTTCGTTTTTATCGACCTGTGGTCGATCGGTCAGTCGGCGGATCGCTTTTGCCGGGGGGCGGCGGAGGCAGGAGCGACGCCACGATGCTGCCGATGCGCAGCCACTCATCATAACTGAGAAAGGCGGTCGCGCCGGCGGCGATAGCGGGTTTGGAGCGGTCGATGCCCGAAACCATCACGATGGGCACCTCCACGTTTGATTCCCGCAAGGCGCGCACCAACGAAATTCCATCCACGTCCGCGGCCCGGTGCGCGATCACCGCGTCGAGTCGATTCGCGCTGGCCAACGCGATGGCCCCGCTCGCTTCCGGCGTCTCGTGAATCACGGAGAGCGGGAATTTTCGCAGGAGCGTTTTCACCAACAAAAACCGGCTGTCCGCGTTGTCGTCGACCACGAGGAATTGGGGCGATGGCGGCATTTAAAGGGGGTGAGTAGCGATGTGTAGGATTCGACGGGCCCATTGCTCTTCAATGGCAAATACGTCCTACGGCGTTGACTGGTTTCCGGTATTTTCCGTAGGGGGATCTCCTAGAGAGATAGGTCCGAATGATTAAAATAAGCTGGAGAAGGGGGCGCGGGTGTCGCGCGCGAACGCGCTGCCGCTGCCTGCGGCCGCACCAAGTTCACTCCACGAACTAATGCGAAGGTAGCCATTGCCGCTGCCCGAACCCGGTGTGGGGCCGCCGGAGGAAACCGCGTTCGCCAACTGCACATCATAGTGAACATCGCCCGAGCCGGACAGCGTGACAGTCTTACCGATAATTGCGCCGTAGACCCCCCCGCTCCCACTTATTGTGACGCCGGCATTCGGAGCGTAGACCGTGCCTCTAAAGGCAGCCGAGCCGCCGATGGTCACGTTTTGGGTAGCGCCGGAAGCCGCCGTGCCCCAGATGGTGGCTTTCACGGGAAGGGCGGTGTTGTTGACCATGCCCGAGCCGCCGAGATCGATCGTGCCCGGGCAATAGAGATTGAGCGAGGGGTCGACGGCTCCGGTTCCTCCGACTGCAAGATAGCCGGAACCGCCGACCGTGGTATTGCCGGTGACGATGATGTCGACGGGGCCCTTTACCGTGACAGATCCTGACGCACCAATATTGAACGAAGTGCAGGTGTATAAGTAACGACCGTTGGCTCCGGGCAAATCGAGAGGGACTAGGCGCGGCAGGCTTGCACTGCTGGAGCCGCCGATGGAGTAGGCGCCCAGCGAAATCGCGGTGGTGGTGGGCGGGGTGGCATCGGCGAGGTTGGCGTTGAAATCGTTGCGCACGCGCGAGGCGTCCACCAACGGAGTTCCGGGAGAAGTTGCGCCGTAGATGCGACCGCTGCCACCCACGGCCGGAGCGGCGCCGCCGGTGGCTACGTATCCATAAACGAAAGCAGAACCGCTGATCTGCACGGTCGCGTTGGTGGCGACCGTCGCTCGATCGCTGCGATTTGTAGCGGTATTGTAGGGTCCGAGGGCGGAGTCGTAGCTGTCGATATCTGCGCTGCCGCTAAACGTGACGTTGCCTTTCGAGACTATGCCGTTCGCCCAGAGGCGCACCGGTCCCGCGCTGCCCACGCGGACCTGTTTCACGAGCCTCGGCTGGTTGGGAATCGTAATCACGCCGGCCGCGGTTATCACCGGCGTGGCGCCGGTGGCATTGTCGACCCGGATATGGACCGCGCCGGTCGCTTGGCGGAAATCGAAGCCGCTGGTGATTGATTTCTGGAAATCGGTGGTGCTCCCGCTGACGAGCGCCCAGCCGTTGCCGCTGGTGAGCGCGGCGGTGTTGATGGAGAAGAGTGCCTCCTCCACGCCTGCTTCGGCGAGATTGAGCGCGGCGGATTGGAAAAAGGAACGCGTGGCCAGCTTCGCTTCCTGGGCGGAGCGAAAGAGAAAGCCGGAGGCGATCACCGCAGTGACGGCGGCGAGCACGAGCACGGTGATGACCGCGCTGCCGCGGTCAGTGCGCCGTGGATTTCGCCCGCATGGTGAATTGCGCGGAGATGACATATTGGGAGGTGATGCTGGAAGCGACGAGGCGGACCATGCGCAGGCTGAGCTGCACCTGCTTCACTTCGACGAGGCTGGTGGTTTCGACGTTGTTGCCGTTCGCATAGAAAAAGGCGAAGGTTTGGACGTCGCGCGCAAGCGTGACGGTCCCGGCCGAGTCCTGGCGTGTCACGCGGCCGGATACGCTATCGAAGTCCCAGATGACGTCCTGCGTCGTGGTGCCGGCCACGTTGGTGGGAACGGTCAGCGTCAGGCCGGAGACGGTGAAATCGGCGACATCCGTGGCGCCGCGCAGATCCGCCCCGAGTTGCTCGAGGAGCTTGCGCGCTTGCGAGTTCATGTCGCCGTAGTTTTGGAGCGAGCGGTCGCCGCGCGCGATGAACACATACGACGTCAACAGGGCGAGCGTGAGGAGCATCACGAGCGTCAGCGAGATGAGCAGCTCGACCAGCGAGAAGGCCGCCGAGCGGCGCGCGAGATTACGGGGCCCAGCCGACATAGTAATAATCGCTGAGGCCCTTTTCGCTAAAATAGGTCGTGAGGCTGCGCTGAAAGGGCGAGCCGTGTTCCGTCCAGCTGACCGTGAGGGTGACACGGATCTTGCCGAGTTGACCCGAGGAGGATGCGACCAGTGTGGTGAACGTGCCGTTGAGGGTGAAACCCGTGGTGAAGGCCGAGGCGAACCGCTCGCTGGCGAGAGTGGAGGCGAAGCTCACCGGCTGCGTTTGCGCCGCGTAGTTTTTGAGATCGTTGAAATTGCGCAGCCGTAGATCCTCCATCACTGACTGCACGATCTGCCCGGCGAGCGTGATCATGCGCGCGTGCCGCGTGAATCCATAAGCCTGGGACAGCGCGGTGAGGCTCGACATGATGACGAACGCCAACAGCACCGAGGCGATCAGCACCTCCGCCATCGTCATGCCACGCCGCGCCCGTCGCGAATGAGGCCGCGGGAGTCGGGTGGAGGAGAGCGTGCGGGAGGGGCGGATCACGGTTTTTATTCTGGTAAAACCGCTTCTATTTTCTGTCGCCGACGAGGCGGCTGTCGAAGGGGGATACCCGCGTCCTTCGTGCGTAATTTCCGTGCGCGGCGATCCCGGTTTCGGGAGATCAGGCCGCGGCAGCCGCTCTCGCTTCCGCGTCTTTCACCTGGGTGTCGACGACGAGCGTCGTGACGACGTCGGAGCCGACGTTGGTCATCGTGCGCGTCATGTCTAAGATGCGGTCCGCGCCGAGCACGATGCCGATGCCTTCGGGCGGAATGCCAAACGTCGCGAGCAAGCCCGCGATCAGGGGCAGCGAGCCGCCGGGGATGCCGGCCACGGCCACCGCGCTCAACACCGAAAGCAGCAACAGCGTGATCTGCTGACTCCAGTTGAGATCGATGCCGAAGACCTGGGCCACGAAGAGCACGACACAGCCTTCGTAAAGCGCGGTGCCGCTCATGTTCATGGTGGTGCCGAGCGGCAGCACGAAGCCCGCGACGCTGGGCTGCACCTTGAGCGTGTCCTTTGCGCACGCGAGCGCGGCGGGGAGCGTAGCATTGCTGGAGCTGGTGGAAAACGCCGTGATCAGCACCGCGCGCATATCCTTGAAAACCTGAACGGGACTGCGTCTCGCCCAGAACTTAATCCAGAGCGACATCGTGCCGAAAAGGTGGAGCAGGAGCACCGCGATGCAGCCGAGCACGAAGACGCCGAGCGCCACGAGGATATCAATGCCGATCTTCACAATCACGCTGTAGATCATCGCGGGCACGGCGTAGGGCGCCAGGCGCAGCGCGAAATTCACGATGCCTGTCATCAATTCGCTGACGAGATCGAGGCCTTCCTGCAGCTTCTGCCGTTTGTGGTCGGAGAGCTGGGTGCCGACCGCGCCGACGAGGATGGCGAACAAGATCAGCGGCAGCACGTCGCCGATCACGTTGTTGTTATGCCCGACAACGGCGCCGAAGAGATTTTTCGGCATGAACATCTCGACCACGGTCGCAAAGCTCATTTGCGGCGACGCTGCGCCGGTCGCGATGTGCTTCTGCGCGGCGCCGCCAAATTCCGCCATCAGCCGCGTCTTCGCGGCGGGATCGAGGTGATGACCGGGCTCGACGATATTCATCATCGCCAGGCCGAGCGCGACGCCGATCCCCATGTTGAGGAAGAAGAGAAAAAACGTGCGCCCGGTCAGGGGCCCCAGCCGGTCGAGCCGGCCGAGCTGCAGCACGCCGCCCGCGAGCGAAGCGAACACGAGAGGGATCACCACGAAGAACAGGATGCGCAGGAAAATCTGGCCAAACGGATCGAGGACTTGCGTCGACACCTTTCGCATGACCGGCAAAATTTCCGGGAAAGGCTTGCCCAACGCGAGGGTCGCCACGCCGGCAACTACGCCGATGACCAAACCTATAAGGATGCGATTCGCCAGCGGGCGG
>JANPIT010000679.1:0-5890 GCA_031425115.1 Opitutaceae bacterium
GGCGTGGGCGGCTAAATATACCCCATGGCTGTTAATAGTTGTACTTCCCCGGGTCGCGTCGCCACCTCCGGGCGCGAGTGGTTGGCGGGGCACGAAAGGTGTGGCGCGCCCGGAGGTCGCGGCCCTACCTTCCTAACCGCACTGCAGCCGAAAATCAGCAGACGTTGGTATAATACGCACGACGGCGCGCGGATTTCCTCCCAGTCCGTCCGGCCGCGATCAATATTTCCGGGAAACGATCGCTCCCGCCTTGTCCTTGAACACGAGCTGCCGCCGCTCGGTATCCACACTGGCAAAAATGATGCCGAGGTTCTGCTCGACCGTGTCACCGGCCCGCGCCAGTCGGCCATTGATGAATGCCCGGGACGGCGTGCCTTGAAAGACTCCGCTGATTTTCGCGTTGGCCACGAACGAACGAAATTCCGCCGTCGCCTCAACCGCTGCATCCACCGGCATTGACGCCGAGACGCCCTTGCCGATCGAGGTCATCGCCGTCGGTGTCTTGGCCGAGCCCGCAGGCGCCGCCGGCTTATCGCCGAGATCTTCCGGACTGACGCGCGTCTGACCGCTCGCGTCGCGGGCCGTCACTGCGTCCCTGGCCTTGTTGATCGCATTCGAGGGAGCATGCGCGATTTGGTTAAGAGCATCGGACGGCGCCGACTGCGTGGTGGTCACTACCGGTGCGGTCGGTCCGCCGGGAGAAGGCGGAATTCCTCCGGGAGTTTTCGTGGCCGTGGCCGGCGGCGTCGCGGCTTTCTTTGCGACGGGCGGAGGCGGTGCGGGAGGCGCGGAGAGGAACGTCTTGTAGGCGTAGAAGCCCCCGCCGCCGATAAGCAGCAGCGCGGCCAGACCGCCGGCGATCAAAATCAGTTTCCGCTTCCCGCCGGGTTTTGCGGCACCGTCCGGGCTTTCCTTCACCGGTTCCGGCACTTCGTTCTTCACGCTGACGTGCGGAATCGGAGGGGTCGTCTTACCCGACTTGGGTGGGGCCACGACCGGGAACGGCGGCGGGGCTTTGGGCGCGGCGCTCGCCGACGGAAGTGGGGGCGGTCCACCCGCGGACGGTGCCGCGCTCGGCACAGGAGGCGGCGCGCTACCCGCAGGCACGGGCGGTGGCGACGTAGCCGCGCCGGCCGGCGCAGCGGGAGCCGGCACAAGTCCCTTTGGCTTCAGTTTGAACTTACTCGAGTCCGAGGGAGCCACTGCCGCCACCGGCGCAGCCGTTACGGGGGGTGGCGGTGGCGGAGCGACCACAGCGGGCGGCGCCGCTGGAGCGCTCGCGGCCGGAGGAGGAGCAGTAACCGGGGCCGGAGCGGGCGCTGGTGCGACCAACGGACGCGGTTTCAGGCGAATCGAAGACGGCGCGGGCGCGGACGACGTCTCGACGCCAGCGGCCGGCGGCGACAACGGGACTGCCGGGGGTTGGGCGTGCGCCGGAATCTCCGTCGCCTGCGGTGCAACGCTCACCGGGCTAGAAACAGGGGTGGCTACCACCGGCGCGGCTGCTTCGGATTCGACCGGAGTCGCACCGCCGGCAGCAGCCGCCGCCGCTGGCGCCGCCTCCGTCATCATGCGTGGCTTAAAACGGATCTTCGGCGCCGCGGGCGCGTCGGCGGGCGCTGCTGCAGCGGGAACAGGGGGCGGAGTCACGGTCGAGGCGGGCAGGGGCACAGCGACCGGTGACCCGGCGTCCAGCGCGGGGTCGACAGGAGCGGCGGCAGGCGTTTGCGCCTCGGGCGGGCGAAGGCGGGGCTTGAGTCGCAGCGAAGGCGGCGGCGTTTGCTCGTCACTCATGGGCGCGACCAAAAGGGAAATTTGCCGCAAGCGCGAAAACAAAAAGCCGTTACAGTCGTTTAGAATGAGGGACCCTAAAGTTTCCCTCGCGGTCTGCCCGCCCGGGCACCACGTTCGCCCCTCGTTTTCAAATGACCAAACTTTCGCTCCTGACCGCCGCGGTGCTCCTCCTGACGCTCTCAACCGGCTGTCTTTTTTCCAAAAAAAACGACCGGCCCAAGGAGAGTTCAGCCATCGCCTCGGAGAATGAGGAGACGCTGCGCAAGCGCTGGGTCGACAAACGCATGACCGAGCTCGCGGCCCAAGGCATCGCCGCCGAGGCCGCCCGCCCGCAAGCCGAGCGAGAGTTTCGCGAGAAGTTCGGCTTCAGCGAAGCGAAGCGGAAATAATCCGTCTCACTGTGCCGGCCCCATGGGCGGCACTACCAGTCGCGGCATTGACGCGCCTCGCGCGCCCACGAGCGTCGTCGCGTGAACGTCCCTCCGATCTCCGCTGCCCAAGCCCGCGCCGGTGCGCTCGCCGCGGCGGTGTGCTACTTTCTTTGGGGACTCGTTCCGCTCTATTGGCGTGAGCTCAGCGCGGTAAATCCGGTCGAGCTCATCGCGCACCGGCATGTGTGGTCGCTCGCGTTCCTCCTTGCCCTCATCGGCGCCCAGGGCGGCTTCACCGAAGTCGGCACCGCGCTGCGCTCTCGGCGGGCGATCGCTCGGAATCTGCTGAGCGCAACGTTCCTCACGGCCAACTGGCTGGTCTACATCTGGGGCGTCAACACCGGGCACGTGATCGAAACCAGCCTCGGCTACTTCCTCGTGCCGCTCGTCAACGTCGCCGCCGGCCGCTTTATTCTCCACGAACATCTGCGGCGGGCGCAATGGGTCGCCATCGGTCTCGCCGCCACCGGCGTCGCGCTGCTTATTTTTCAACTCGGCCGGCCCCCGTGGATCGCGCTCGTCCTCGCCGGCACCTGGGGCGCCTACAGCCTCATGCGCAAACAATCGACGCTCGGCGCCGTGACCGGTCTCACGCTCGAGACGCTCCTGCTCGCGCCCTTCGCGATCGGTTTTCTCCTCTGGCAAACCCACACGGGAGCGGGCGCGCTCGGCCACGCCGACCTGCGGACGCATCTCCTTGTGCTCAGCGCTGGCATCATCACCGCAATCCCGCTGCTGCTGTTTGCCTACGCGGCGCGCCGCGTCCGCCTCTCCACGCTCGGCCTCCTGCAATACCTCGCGCCGAGCGTGCAGCTGGTGCTCGCGATCTGGGTTTTCCACGAACCCTTCTCACGGTCGCGCGTGCTGAGCTTCGCTTTCATCTGGGCCGCGCTCGCCCTCTACACCGCCGACAACCTGCTCGCGCAACGTCGCACGCCACCGCGTTAGGCCTCGACCGTGCGCTCCTCCCAAATCACGCTGCGCATCCCCTTCCACCCCGTATGAAATCACCGCTCCGCCTCCTCTCACTTGTCGCGCTCGTCGCGTCCCTCTCGCTCTCCCGCGCGCAAACGCCCGCCGCGCCGCCGAAAGTCGACGCCTCCGCTCCCATCGCGAAAGCCGACGCCGCCGGCGTGCCCAATGCCGGTTTTCTCAAATCACACGAAGCCTTCCTCGCGCGCGGCAAATCCGGCCCGATCGGCGTGCTCTTCATCGGCGATTCCATCACCGCGGGCTGGGCTCAGGCGAGCCGCACGCATATTTGGGAGGCCTACTACGGCAAGTGGCAGCCCGCCAACTTCGGTATCGGTGGCGATCAGACCCAGCACGTGATCTGGCGCATCGAGAACGGTGAGCTCGATGGCATCTCCCCGAAGGTCACGGTCCTCATGCTCGGCACCAACAACTCCGCCGCCCACACCGCGGCCGAGATCGCGGCCGCCAACAAGAAGATCGTGCAGCTGATCCGCACGAAGCTCCCGCAGACCAAGGTCCTTGTGCTCGCCGTTTTCCCGCGCGGTGCCCGCAAAGACCAGGCTGGCGTCATCACTGCGGCAGCCATCGCCGACGCGACGAAACGCATGTCCGTGATCGACGGCGTCAACGCCGAGCTCGCGAAACTCGACGACGGTCAAAACGTCCGCTTCCTCGATATCAACGCCGCGTTCCTCGGCCAGGATGGCAAGATTCCCTTTTCCGTCATGCCCGACCAGCTCCATCCCAACGCCGCCGGCTACCAGCTTTGGGCCGACGCGATGCAGCCTACCCTCGTGCAATTGATGAAGTAACCGCCCGCCCGCAGGAGGGCGGATCCGCGCCGTCCGCCTTTATCCGAATTCCGAATACGCGCAGCGGTTGTCCCGCGCCGCGCGTCGTTCGCCCGCTGAGCGACCCCGCCGCGACCTCAATCCTTCGAGAAGCTCAGTAGCTCGATCTCGAAAACCAGCGTGGCGTTGCGACCGATCTTCGGCGGCTGGCCGCGCGTGCCGTAGCCCATCTCGGGCGGAATGACGACGAGGCGTTTCTCGCCTTGTTTCATCAGCTGCAAGACCTGGTCCCAGCCTTCGATCACCGCTTCGCGCCGCACCCGAAACGTGAACGGCTTGTCGGTCTCCGTCGCTTGATCGAAGACCTTGCCGTTCAGCAAACGACCGACGTAAAGCACGTTCACCTTGTCGCCCGGCTTCGGCATGTCGCCTTTGCCTTCGCGCATAATGATGTAGCGGATACCGGTCTGAGTCTTCTTCGCCTCGGGCCAGGTCTTCTCGACAAACGCGAGGTCGTCAGGCGGCAGCTTCTCGCGCTGCGCGTGCAGAGCCGGCGCGGCAATCGACGCCAGCAGTCCAAAAATCAAAACGAGTTTAGCCGGGAATTTCACGAATGGCACGGATATGTCTTCCCGGCATCCGTGGCATCCGTGTAATCCGTGGTCAAAGTATTTCATGAGCCGCCCCACCGTCGTCATCCTCTGCCCCAAGGAATTCAAGTTCACCGATCACGAGGCCACCGTCGAACGGCCTTTCCTCGGCGATGTCGCCGACCTGAAAACCGTCTGGCTCGACTTCAACGCTCCGTTCCCGGCCGAAGTGCTCGATGCCCACGCGCTAATCCTGTGGCACGGCCCGCTGATGACGGCACCGGTGATCGCGCAGTTGAAAAACTGCCGCGCGATCATCCGCAACGGCGTCGGCTTCGACAGCGTGGACACCGCCGCCGCCACCCATGCGGGCATCCCCGTGTGCAACGTTCCTGACTATGGCACCGAGGAAGTCGCCGACCACGCCATCGCACTCACGCTCGCGCTCTACCGCCAGCTCTTCCCGCTCGACGCCGTCGCGAAACAACTCCGCTGGCACATCGACGTCGCCGCGAAAATGCGGCGGCTGCGCACGCAGACCTTCGGCGTGATCGGCCTCGGCCGCATCGGCACGGCCACGGCGCTGCGGGCGAAAGCGTTTGGCTTCCGCGTCGTTTTCTTCGATCCGCACGCGCCCGCTGGCACCCACAAGGCGATCGGCATCGAGCGCATCAGTTCGCTCGAGGAAATCCTAAAGATCTCCGACACGATCTCGATCCACTGTCCGCTCAGCGCGGAAACCCGCGGGCTCATCGGCGCACCCCAGATCGCCTTGATGAAACCGGGCTCCTTCCTGGTGAACACCGCGCGCGGCGACATCGTAGAAAAAGCCCCTGTTTTCGCCGCTTTGCACAGCGGACATCTCGCCGGAGCTGGGCTCGACGTCGTCGAAAACGAGCCGCTGCGCACGCCCGAGGAAGCCGCGGCGCCCAATCTGATCTGCACGTGTCACGCCGCCTTCTGCTCACCTGAGGGCATGATCGAGATGCGCAGCACCTCCGCGAAAATCGCCAGAGCCGCCGTCACCGGCCAGCCGGTGTGGAATCGCGTGAACTGAACGCGCGATTTTTTAAGCAGGAAACCAGGAAGCCAAGAAACGAGTCGAACGCAGCGTTTCGGTTCCTGGCTTCCTGGTTTCCTGGCTTCCTGCTTAATCCACCCTGATCGCCGGATGTTTGGCGATGAGCGCGAGCGCCTCGTTCAGCAGCGTCTTGCCCGGCTCCATCCGATGCCACGGCGAAGCGCCCGACGGATGTGGGAGCGGGATGCAATCCACCGCGTGCCCGCGATACACGACGTCAAATTTTTT
>JANPIT010000680.1:0-3205 GCA_031425115.1 Opitutaceae bacterium
GATACCACGCCGCGTTCCGCGAGCCGTTTCGCCATGGTCGGATCCACGCGCGAGGTCATCACGGCGACACCCGGAGATTTGTTTTCTATCATGCGGCGAAACACGTGCTCGGTGCGGGCCGCATCGTAGTTCGTCGTGCAAAGCAGCACCTCGAATCCGCGCTCCAATGCTGCTGTCTCGAAGGCCTTGATCAGCCCGGGATAAAAAGGGTTCTCGATATTTGAAATCACCAGCCCGAGAAAATCGCTGCGCCCGCGCGCCAGCCGGCGAGCATCGGAGTCGCGGTGAAAATTGAGCTCTCGCATCGCCTGCTCCACCGCGGCGCGCGTTTCGGGCGCGACGAATTTCGTGCCGCCGATCACGCGCGATACGGTGGACTCCGCCACGCCGCAGCGCTTCGCGACGTCCTTCATCGTGGGGAGTTGCACCTTCTTCATGGGACAATGCGGCTATGGCGATTTAGCAGAGTGCGCAAGCGCCGCGGTATTGCCGAATAGCTCCAGCATTACCAGTCGGCCGCACCGGGCACGGGGTCAGGGGTTGACCACGCGATGAGCGAGCAGTGAGAGAGTTTCAGCGGAGTATTTCAGAATTCTGGCGGAGTAGTGCCCCCCAGAGTTTACTGGCACTTTCACGGACAGTGGCTCTTCCGATTTTCGCAACTCTCCTCTCTACCAGAGAGAAGAAATTGGAGGCGCGGGTCGGAATCGAACCGACGCATAGAGGTTTTGCAGACCTCGGCCTTACCACTTGGCAACCGCGCCCTAACCCAACTTTCGCTGCCGCCTGCAAGTTCAACAGGCGGAAGCGGAGGTTACTACGCCCGCGTGAAAGTTCACAGCAAGAAAAAAGGTCGCTCTCGCATTCCCACCGTATTCCGGTTTGGCGTCAGGGTTGAGGAAGAGGAGAGAGTAAACGGCGCAGGGCGGCGCTGGTATGAGAAGCGTGGTGCTGGGTGAGCGCGGAGAGGTTGAGGGAGCCGGCGCGCAGGAGGGCACCGAGGAGAGCGGAGCGCAGGAGGGCGAGGTTGCACGCGCGGCGGGCGTTGCGGCCCAGTTCGGCAATCTTCGCGCCAGGTGACATCGAGGCGGTAATGGTTGGCGCTTTCCACGCTCCAATGCCCGCGGCAGCGCGCGAGCCATTCGCGGGGCGTGAAGGCGGAGCGTTCGGCGGAGGAGACGAACCAGCGGGTGTCGCCACCGCCGAGGCTGGTTTTCTTGTTGGTCCACGCACTCTGCACGGCGAGGACGTCGTGCGACGCGACACCCTCGCGGAGAGAGTGGAGACGCCGCTTGTCCTGTTCGATCGGCACGGCACAATTCCCGCCACGATGTCCGCGGGCAGAGCCGAATGGCCCAGCCGGAGTCCGGAGTGGTTTGAAGAGCGGTTTTGGATCTGGATTCACTACGCCGCCAGCAAGATTGCGCGCGGTGAGCTCTTCGAGGCGTTGGAAATGCTCGCATACCTGCGCTCTCAAGTGCTGGGGCCGATGTTGTCGCGCAACCTCGGGCACCGGCAACGCGGCCTGCGACGCATCGAGACCAAAGCGCCCGCTCACGTAAGGGCACTCACTGCGACCGTGGCGCGTTACGACAAGCTCGACTGCTGGCGCGCACTCGAGGCCTCCGTCTCCCTTTATCGGGACTTCCGGGCCGGCCGGCCGCCGGAAAATCTCGCCCCTAAATTAGAGCAGACGGTCGTAGCGTATATCGACGCGCACGCGGACCTTGGCCGGGAACCGCTCTAGGCACAGGATCAACGACAGCACCGAAGTTACCGCGCGGCGGGGTGCCGCTTCACGATCAGGTCCGCGTCCGCTTCATCACTTCGCCGTCTGCCGCACCGGCCGTCTCTCGCTAATCCGCCGCGACGTGCTCGCTGCCGCAAAATCTTTCTTTGTGGGTGAGCGCCACTCCCGCCGACCTTTTTGCCCGCTTGCGCGTTCCGCTCGGCGATGCGTAATTCCGCCCCTGTCGCTCCTCCCATGAATCACGATCCCCGTTCCACCTACTCGCGTCGCAGTTTCGTTGGCCGCCTCGCGGTGGGCACCGCCGCACTCGCGTTAGCGGGCCGCACTCAAGGTCAGACGCCGCCGCCCAAGAAACTTGGGATCGCGCTCTGCGGTCTCGGCAATTATTCGCGCGGCCAGCTCGGGCCGGCGTTGAAGCTCACCCAGCACTGCCATCTCGCGGGGGTCATCACCGGCTCGAAGGAGAAAGGCGCGCAGTGGGCGAAAGACCACGGCTTCCCGGAGAAGGCCATTTACCATTACGACACGATGCAGCAGATGGCGGAGAATCCCGACATCGACATCGTCTACGTGGTCACGCCGAACGCGCTCCACGCTCCGCACACGATCGCCGCGGCCAAGGCCGGCAAGCACGTGATCTGCGAGAAACCCATGGCGATGAACGCAGCCGAATGCGACACGATGATCGCGGCGTGCCAGGCCGCGAAGGTGCGGCTATCGATCGGCTACCGCCTCCACTTCGAGCCCCACACGCAGGAACTGATACGGCTCGCGCGAGATAAAGATTTCGGCGCGTTCATGACGATGTCCGGCGGAAATGGATTCCGCATGCAGCGCAAGGTGTGGCGCGCCGACTATAAACTCGCGGGCGGCGGGCCGTTGATGGACATGGGGATTTATTCCGTTCAAGCCGCGTGCATGGCCGCAGGCGACGCGCGGTGCGTAGCGGTCACCGCGAAAGAGCACCCGAAGACCCGGCCCGAGATCTTCACCGACGTCGAGGAAGGGCTCGATTACACGCTGGAGTTTTCCAACGGCGCGAAAGCCGAGCTCATGACGACCTACGCCGCCGGCATCGGCAAATTCCGCGCCGAAGCCGACAAGGGCTGGATCGCGCTCGAGCCAGCGCATTCCTATCAAGGCATCAAGGCGGCCACGAACAAGGGCCCTCTCGATATCAGGCCGATCGCGAGCCAGCAGGCAGTGCAGATGGATGACTTCGCCCGCTGCGTGCGGGAAAAACGCGAATCGATCGTCGGCCCGGCGATGGGCCGTCGCGACATGCTGATCGTCGACGCGATCTACGAAGCCGCGAAGACCGGAAAGCGCACGCTCGTGAAGGCGTGACGAACCACCGCGACCACCGCGGCGTGGGCGCCGCGCCTCCTTTTCAGCCCGCCCGCTCTTCGCGATGCGTGGTGACGCGGCGCCCCCGCCGCGTTTTGGGTCTTAGCG
>JANPIT010000681.1:0-15017 GCA_031425115.1 Opitutaceae bacterium
GCGGCGCGCGAGTCCGCGTGACGAAACGCCGGCAGCAGACCCAGCATCATCGGAACCGACACCGGGCCAATCAGCGCCGCAAACCAGGAAATGATCAGACCAAGAATTCCGCCGAAGCGCTCCGCTTCGATGCCCACCACCAACGTGAGCAACGTGAAGAGCAGCGTCGTCACACGTGCGATTCGCAGCGATCCCCGCTGGTCCATGTTACGAAACCGCCCCGAGAGTTTAGGCAGGATGTCGCGCGTGATCACCGACGAGATCGTATTAGTATCGGAGGTGGTCATCGCCATCGTCGCCGCAAACATCGAGGCCAACACCAATCCGATGAGACCGATGGGCAGAAATTTTTGGGTGAGCAGCACGTAGGCCTGCGAAGGCACCGCCAGATTCGGCAGCAGGAGCGGCGCTGCCCACATCGGGAAAAAGAGAAAAAGCGGCCATACCAGATAGAGCGCGCCAGAGAGCAGCGCCGATTTGCGCGCACTGTCAGCGGACGAGGCGCCGATGTAGCGCGCCGCAAGATTCCAGGTGCCGCCGTTGTAGCTCAACATCGAGCCGGCGGCGTAGCCCAGGAGAAATAGTGGCGTGTAGGGCCCGTTTAAAACATGAGCGTGCCCTGCGGGAAGACGCTCCCAGATCGTCCACACGCTCTCGATGCCCCCAAGTTGCCGCGCGACCGCCACGCATAGAATCAACCCGGCGACCACCTGCACCGCGAATTGCAGCAAGTCCGTATACAAATCCGCCCAGAGGCCGCCGATCGTGATGTAGAACAGCGAGACCGCCCCGGAAATCCAGATGCCGGTTGAAATGGGCAGACCCGTGAAACCGTGCAGCAACACTCCGATCGACGCCCACTTCGCGCCTACGTCGAAAAGTTTCAGGAGGATTCCGCTCCACGCCATGAGTTGCTGGGTGGGGACGTTGTAACGGACAGCCAGATATTCCGTCGGCGATTCGATCTGCCGCGCCGCGCGGAGGCGGGCCCACCGCGGAGCGAACCAAAACGCCCCCAACACACACGCGACGCCGATCGAAACCGCCCACCACACATAGAGCGTGAAGCCGTATTGGTAGGCGACCGCCGCATAAGCGACAAAGACCACGCCGCTGTGTCCGGACACGTGGTGCGAGATTCCACCGAGCCACCAGGGAATATTTCCGCCCGCGACGAAGTAGTCGCTCGAGTTCTTGATCCGCCGAACTGCCATCCACCCAATCACGGCCACCAGCAGCAGGAAGATGGCAATGACGACGTAATCGAGGGGATGCATGTCAGCGGTAACCGCGCGTAACCGTAGAGTTAGCACGAAACACTGCGGCAAGCCCAATCGTCGCGCGGGACTGGCGCGGCGATTTTGGGCCGCGCAATCTGCGGCTTGTCGTAATGCCGTTCGGTCTTCACACCCAACATTCGCCCCATGCCTTTCATGTCACCGTGTCCCCTTCCCGGCAGTCGCAGAATTCGCTTGTCTGAACCACTCTGCCCACGTAACCACCCAGTTACTCTATGTTAGCCGCCCGCACCTCCGGCGCCCTCCCCTGTGCGTCCGAAGCAATTGACGATTTTCTAAGTCTTCCTACTCCACGCGTTCTCGAAGTGGTGGCCCGCACGCCAGGCCCGTTTCTCGTCCTCGGGGCCGGGGGCAAAATCGGGCTGCACCTCTGCCTCATGCTGCGGCAGGCCCTCAACCAACTCGGGCGCACCGATCGCGTGCTGGCCGTATCCCGCTTCAGCACGCTGCGCGATCGGGCGGACTTCGAGCAACGCGGTGTCGAGACGTTCGCTTGTGACCTGAGCGACGGTCGCAGTGTCGAGCAACTCGAGGACGCGCCCACCGTATTCTTCCTGGCCGGAGTGAAATTTGGCACCGCCAGTTCACCTGCCCTGCTTCACGCCATCAACGTCGAGATTCCTCAGCGCGTGGCGGACCGTTTCGCGCATTCGCGTATCGTTGCCTACTCCTCGGGCTGTGTGTATCCCTTCGTCACTCCAGGCTCTGGAGGCGCCCGCGAGGACACGCCGCCGGCCCCGGTGGGCGACTACGCCGCCTCGTGTCTCGCCCGCGAACAAGCCTTTACGCGGGTCGCTGCGGCCCACGGCACCGCAGTCGCGCTCATTCGACTCAACTACTCGGTCGAGTTTCGCTACGGCCTCCTCGTCGATATCGCACAAATGGTGCACGAACGTCGCGCGGTTGATGTGACGACAGGTCACGTGAATGTCATCTGGCAAACCGATGCCGTGGCGCACAGTATCCAAGCATTGGAGTCGGCAGGTTCACCCGCCGTGCCCCTCAACGTGACCGGGGGCGAAACGCTTTCCGTGCGGGACCTCGCCCAACGCTTCGGCGCGGCGTTCGAGGTTCCGGTCGAGATCACGGGCGCCGAATCCGACACCGCCTGGCTTAACAACGCCAGCCACTCGCACCGCCTCTTCGGCCCTCCCCTTACCTCGGTCGACCAAATGGTGGCCTGGATCACGGCGTGGTTGAAACGCGGCGGCGAGACCTGGGGCAAACCCACCGGTTTCGAGCGTCGCGACGGCCGATTCTGAACTGCGGGCGTCTCTGGCCGCCCTCTATGTTTATGTCGTTCGCACTTCGTCCTCATCTGCGCGCCGGTCAGGTGATCCCCGCTCTGCCCCTGGCGCTCGATAGCCGACGCCGTTGGGACGAGCCACACCAGCGTGCACTGGTGCGTTATTATGTCGATGCGGGTGCCGGTGGCCTGGCGGTCGGTGTCCACTCGACGCAATTCGCGATCCGCGATGCGAAGATCGGCCTCTATACGCCCGTGCTCCGACTCGCGGCCGAGACCGCCGCTGCCTGGCTCGGGCCGCGTCCCCGAAAATTCGCGCTGATTGCCGGCTTGTGCGGAAAAACGCCCCAAGCGCGCCGCGAGGCGCAACTCGCCACCGCTCTCGGATATCATGCGGGTCTCCTCAGTCTCGGCGCGTGGTCAGGTGAGCCCGAGTCGCGCATCCTCACGCATTGCCGCGCCATCGCGAAAGAGATCCCGCTCGTTGGGTTTTACCTGCAGACCGCGGTCGGTGGCCGCGCCTTCTCCTATCGCTTTTGGCGCGAATTCGCCGAGATCCCGCAACTGGTCGCGGTGAAGATCGCCCCTTTCCATCGCTATCGCACGATTGATGTCGTTCGCGCCGTGCTGGAGTCGGGGCGTGACGATGTCGCGCTGTATACGGGGAACGATGACAACATTCTCGCCGATCTTCTTACGCCGTTCACGTTTGCCGGCCGCACCCGCCACATCGACGGCGGGTTACTGGGGCAATGGGGCGTCTGGACGCGTCGCGCCGTGGAAATGTTTGCCGACGTCCAGCGCGCGCGCGCCAAGCCTCGCCTCGCGCGCGACTGGTTGGACCGCAATGCCGCCCTGACCGACGCCAATGCCGCCGTCTTCGACGCCGCCCATGATTTCGCCGGCTGCCTCCCGGGTATCCACGAGGTGCTCCGCCGCCAGGGTCTCTTGCGTTCCACCGCCTGCCTCGATCCGCACGAGAAGCTCTCTCCCGGTCAGGCGAATGAATTGACCCGGGTCGCCCGCGCGTATCCGTGGTTGGTGGACGACGCGTTCGTGGCAAAAAACCTCGCGCGTTGGCTGAAATGATCGCGAGCTCCTGGCAAATTCTCTCTTCGCCCGGATGACACCTCCTACGATCGCAACTCACCCGCCCGGCCGCCTTTTCGATTTTCAAATCAACGGCTTCGGGGGGATCGACTTTCAGGCCGACACGCTCACGCACGCTGAGTTGGAGCACGCCGTCGCGGTGATGCGCCGGCATGGTCTGGCAGGAATCTTCGCCACCCTCATCACCGACGAGATCGATGCTCATTGCCGCCGGCTCGAGCAATTCGAGCGGCTCCGCGCCGCGTCGCCCGAGATCGCCCGCATGATCGTGGGCTATCACATCGAAGGCCCCTGGCTCAGCCCGGAGCCGGGCTACCGCGGGGCCCATCCACCGGGGCCCATGCACGCGCCGTCGATTCCCGAGTTTGAGCGACTGCAAGCAGCGGCTCACGGCCGGATCAAGTTGATCACCGTCGCACCCGAATGGCCGGGCAGCGCGGAGTGCATCGCCGCGATGACGCGCGCGGGGGTAAATATCTCTCTCGGGCACACCAACGCGTCGAACGCGCAGATCGACGACGCCATCCGCGCCGGCGCGCGTTTTGCCACGCATCTCGGCAACGGCTGTCCGCTCGAGATGCATCGGCACGACAACATCGTGCAGCGGCTCCTCGCGCGCGACGAACTGATCGCGTGCTTCATTCCCGACGGCGTGCATCTGCCGCCTTTCGTCCTGCGAAACCTCGTGCGGGCCAAGCCAGCGGGCCGCGTGCTTTTCACGACCGATGCGATGTCCGGCGCGGGCGCGGGCCCGGGACGCTACCGGATTGGCAAGCTGGAGATCGATGTCGGCCCCGATGGTATCGCGCGACAACCCGGCGGCACCGGTTTTGCCGGCTCGTCGCTCACGCCGGATGAGGGTGTCCGCCGCTGCGCCGAGTATCTAGGACTCTCGCTCGACGCCTCCGCCCACCTCTGGTCCGATGCCGCGGCGGAAGCCTTCGGTGTTACCCTTTCCTCTCCAGAAATTCCTTCATCATGACCGCTCCTTCGCCCCGTTACACAACCGCCGGCCGGCTCGCAGTTGAAATTCACGCGGATCGTCCCGCGCTCGGACGTGCGGCCGCGTTGGCTGCCGCGTCGTATCTTCACGACGTGATCGCGGCCCGCGGCGAAGCGCGCGTGATATTCGCCTGCGCGCCCTCGCAAGATGAATTTCTCACCTCACTGCTCGAAGTCTCGAAATCCGGGCACACGCGCGTGGACTGGAGCCGGGTCACGGCCTTTCACATGGATGACTATGTCGGCCTGCCCGGGACGCATCCACAAAGCTTCCGCACGTATCTGCGCACGCATTTTCTCTCGAAAGTGGACGTGAAGCATTTCCATCCGGTGCCGGCCGAGGAACCGGATTCCGCCGCCGTCTGCGCGCGCTACACGGCCCTGTTGAGCGAAAAGCCAATCGACCTCATTTGCCTGGGCATTGGTGAGAATGGCCACATCGCCTTCAACGATCCGCCGGTCGCAGAGTTCGAAGACCCGCACTTGATCAAGGTCGTGGAACTCGACGAAGCGTGCCGTATTCAGCAAGTGAACGACGGCTGTTTCCCGAATTTCGACGCGGTGCCGAAGCATGCGTTCACGTTAACCGTGTCGGTTTTTCGTCGCGCCACTCGCCTGAGCATTCACGTGCCTGGACCGCGCAAGGCCGCCGCGGTTAAGGCCACCGTCGAGGGTCCGATCACCATGGCGTGCCCCGCCTCAATCCTGCGGCTGCATCCGGCCGCGACGCTCTACATCGACGTCGCTGCTGCCAAGTCGCTCCAAGCCTGAACCACTCCGTTGTCGCCCTTCTCCCCAAACCGCCTCTTCGTTTCTCCATGAAAAGCATGCTCCGTCACCTCGTTGCCGTTTCCCTGCTCACGTTCGCGCTCACGGCAGGCGCCGCGGATCTGCGCGTCGGCCTGATCGGGCTCGATACCTCGCACGTTATCGCGTTCACCAAGGCTCTCAACGATCCCAAGAACAAAGACCACGTCCCCGGCGCCAAAGTCGTAGCCGTGTTCAAGGGCGGCAGCCCCGATATTACCGAGAGCTCCTCCCGGATCGACGGATTTACCAAGCAGCTCACCGAGACTCCCGGCGTTAAGCTCTACGATTCAATCGCGGACCTAGCCCAAAACGTCGATGCCATCATGATCGAGAGCGTCGACGGTCGCCCGCACCTCGACCAGTTCAAGGCCGTGATGAAGGCGGGCAAACCGGTGTTCATCGACAAGCCGCTGGCGGGTTCGCTGCGCGATGCGATCGAGATTCACCGCCTGGCCAAGGAGCACAAAGTTCCGATCTTCAGCTCCTCGTCGCTGCGCTTCAATGTGCTCGCCGCACTCCCGCCCGCCGCGAAATACGGCGAGCTCCGCAGCGCCTACACCTACGGACCCGCCTCGCTCAACGACAAGCACCCCGATCTCTATTGGTATGGTATCCACGCCGTGGAGATGCTCTACACGGTGATGGGACGCGGCTGCGACACCGTCGTCCGCACGAACACGCCCAACGTCGACGTCGTGACCGGCGTGTGGTCCGACGGCCGCGTAGGCACGATGCAGGGCAACCGCAACATCAAGGGCGGCGCCGCCTACGGCGTCACGGTGTTCGGCAGCACCGGCACATTCTCACCCGAGCTCAAGACCGGCTACGGCCTCCTGCTCAAGGAAGCGGTGAAATTCTTTGAAACCAAAGTTCCCCCGGTCTCCCTCGAAGATACGCTGGAAATCATGGCGTTCATGGAAGCAGCCGACGAGAGCAAGCGCCGGGGCGGCGCGCCGGTGAAAATCGCCGACGTGATGAAGAAGGCCGGCGCAAACTAACCGCCCCGCCTGCCCCGATACTTCCGCCATTTTGTCTTTTCCGATGACCTTTCCCGAAAAATTCACCTTCCTCTCCGACGAAGTCTCGCAAGACCTGCCCGTGCTGCGCGCGTTTGTGCGCGAGTTCAAGCTGCCGGGCATCGAGCTGCGCAGCTTTGCCGGGCGCGCCTTCAAGGACCTCACCGACGCCGATGTCGCGACCGTGGGCGCCGCCGCCCGTGAGGACGGCTGGAAAATTTTCGGCTGCTCGACGCCGGTCTTCAAATGCGACCTCGATGATGCGAAGGCGATCGGCGAGCACCGGGAGATCTTCAAACGCAGCATCGATGTCGCGCGCACGCTCCACAGCGACCTCGTGCGGATCTTCACGTTTCTCCGCCAGCCCAATGCACTCGAGCCGAAGCGGCTCGATCGCGTCGCCAAGCACCTCCTCGGACTGGCCGAGCTCGCCAAGGGCTCCGGCGTGCGGATCGGCATCGAGAATGAGCACTCCTGCCTGACTGCGACGGTAGAGGAGATGGAAGCCATTCTCGGCCGCCTCCCCGCTGGCACGTTTGGCGCGATCTGGGACCCCTGCAATGTCCTCTACGTCCCCGGCGTGCCCGCTCCCACGGCGGATAATCTAGCGCGCCTGGCGCCACGGCTTTTCCACGTGCATTTGAAGGATGCGATTCAGCGCACCCCTCCCGCAGGTGATCCCACCGCGCTCATCGCCGTCGGCATGCCCGTGGGCACGGGCGACGTGAATTGGCGCGCGCATCTGAAGGCGTTGAATGCCGCCGGCTATCGCGGCATGCTCTCGCTCGAGACGCACTGGCGGTTGCAGACGATCGATGAGAAGATGCTGCATCTGCCCGGTGGATACGGTTTCTCGAACGGCGGCGAACCCGCGAGTCGGATCTGTTTTCACAATCTCAAAGCCATCGTCGAGACGGTCTGAGGCGGAGAACTGCGGGTGAGGTGGAGCGGCTTGAACTCAAGCCGCTGGATTGAAGTTCATAGCCGAGCGGCTTCCGGCTCCGGCACGGAAGCGAAAGCGCTTCCGCTACAAAGCGGTTTGACCTCAAGCCGCTCCAGCTCGGAGACGTGCTAACTGGCCCCCGCCGGTTTCTCCACCACGGGATTCGCAATCCCCTCGAAGACGAGCCGGAGCACCTGATTGAGTCCGCGCTCCTTCACCTTGGCGTCACCGAGATCGAGTTCGAGGCTTTGCGAAAGGGAAAACCGGTTCGAGTGATAGATGAAGCACAGGCCGATGAAGTGTATCAGCAAATGCGTGACATCGAGATCACGCCGGAACTCGCCGGTCGCCACGCCGTCATCGACGATCGCTCGAAAGCGTTCGAAAAACGGATTCTTGCTCAGGAGGTGATTCTCCTTCGTGAGGTGCCGGCCTTTCTCCAAGTTTTCCCACTGCAACAGCCGCGTGAACTCGGGTTCGACATCGAGAAAATCGAAGTAGCTTTCGAGTAAGCGGGAGAGTTTCTCCCGCGGACTGCGCCCGCGCTCAACCGCGTGAAACTCGATCTCCTCGATGCGCCGGTAAACCTCGGAAAGCGCCGCCTCGAACAACGCGTCCTTGCTGCCGAAATAATGATAAACCATCCGCTTGTTCACCCGCGCCTTGCCGACGATGAGGTCAACGGACACCGCGTGAAAACCGTGGTTGGCAAAGAGACGAATGGCAGCTTGGAGAATACGGCGACGTGTGCGATCAGGGTTTCGCTGGACCGGCGGGACGGAAGGCATGGAGTGCCGCGGAACGTGGCAGAAGGCTCCCGGCCTGAGAAGCGAAAACCGGTTACTTAGCCGGTTACTTAGTCGACCGAGCGGCGGGCCGTTTTCACCGCAGGATCAGCCGTATTTGTCGCGTGCAGTCAGCCGGAACAGTCTTTCGATTCTCGTCCGTCGAGCCGGGGCAGGTTTGCACGCAGTCCGGTTTGCACGCAGTTGTCCCTTGCGTCGTCCGGTAGCGCGGCGGTTACCTTTTCGACGTGAAACTTGGCCCTGCTCTGCGACGCGTTCTCCTGCTTTTTCTCACCGTGCTCGCCGCCAGTTGCGGCGCACAATCCACTGCGGATGGTTGGCGCGCAGGTGTCGCCCGCGAAAAAATCACGCCGGGCCCGGGCGTGTGGATGACCGGCTACGCGACGCGTGATCGGCCGGCCGACGGGACGGCCCAGGAGTTGTGGGTGAAAGCCCTCGCCTTCGCGGATGGCGCAGGCAACCGCGGCGTGCTGCTGACGTTGGATTTATGCGGCATCACGCGCGAAATCTCCGACGCGGTGGCAGCGGAGCTGGGCCGGCGTTATCGACTGCCCCGCAGCGCCGTGATGGTCAACGTCTCGCACACGCACTGCTCCCCTTTCCTCGGCGGCAATCTCAAGGGGCTGCGCATTCTTCCGCCCGAAGGCATGGCTAAGGCCGAAGCTTATTCCCGGGAGCTCGAGCAAAAGATGATTCGCGCCGGTGCCGCCGCGCTGGAGGCACTTGCGCCCGCGACCCTCAGCTGGGCCGAGGACGAGGCGCAGTTTGGCTTCAATCGGCGCGAGAACCCGGAGAAGGACGTGCCGGCGTTGCGGGCCGCCGGAAAACTGAAGGGCCCGTTCGACCCGCGGGTGCCCGTGCTGGCCGTGCGCGATGCGCGGGGGGGATTGCACGCTCTTCTGGTTTCTTACGCGTGTCACAACACCACCCTCTCGTTCTATCAGTGGCACGGCGATTATGCGGGGGCCGCCCAGGAGGAACTCGAACGCCGCCACCCCGGCGCCACCGTGCTGTTCGCGATTGGCTGCGGCGCGGACATCAATCCGGCCCCGCGCCGCGAGCTCGCTCACGTCGAACAGCACGGTCGCGCACTGGCGGATGCGGCGGATCGCGCGTTGAAAAAAGCTATGAGCAAAATCGAAGGCCGCTTCGGCTCCGCGTTCGAAGACATCACGCTGACCTACGCGCGCAAACCCACCGCGGAAAAAATCCGCGAGGCGCGGGAAAAAGATCAGCCGAATAAAGAAATGCACCAAGCCTGGGCGGCTGCCGTCACCGAAGATCTCGCCACCAAAGGCGACGCCGCCCTTCGCGCCGCCTACCCGATCCAAGCCTGGAAACTCGGCAGCCTTTCCTGGGTCGCCCTCGGCGGCGAAGTGGTGATCGATTATTCTCTGCGGCTGCGACGCGAGCACGGCGACGGTCTGTGGGTGTTTGGGTATTCGAACGACGTCATGGCCTACATCCCCAGTGAGCGCGTCCTCAAGGAAGGTCGCTACGAGGGCGACACCTCGATGATTCCCTACGGCAAACCCAGCCCGTGGACGCCCGGCCTCGAAGACCAAATTGTGAGCAAGACCCATGAGTTGCTCCGCAAACTTCGCTGAGGACGCGTCAGGCCGCGCTGCTTCAATCTCGCCCATCGAACCCGCCATGATGCGGCGAGAATCTCACCGCTTCATTGCGAAGTGCTTCACCACGGCGGCGCGCATCGCCGCTCCGGCCGCCGGCGTGTTCGTGTGACCGGCAGTGACGTCGTTGAAAATCTCCTTCGGCGCCTGCAAGGCGTTGTAAGCCGCATAGACGCTCGTGGGCGGGCACGTCGTGTCGACGAAGCCGACGGTAAATATTCCCGGTGCCTTGGCGCGCGCCGCGAAGTTCACGCAGTCGAAATAGCGCACCGCGGCGACCACTTCGGCCGGCGGCATGGTTTCCTTCGTCGGAATGAACTTCGGCCAGCCCGCGATGCGGCCCACAAGGGCTCCCGTGTGATCGCAACCCGCGGGCACACCCGCCGCGAAAAACGTCACGCGTGGATCGATTCCTGCGGCCGCGATCGCCTGCAATCCGCCCTGGCTCGATCCGGAAACCACCACGGTTTTTCGATCCCACTCGGGCTGGGCCGTCATAAAATCGATGGCGCGCACCAGCCGCAAAATCATGCCCAGGAAATAAATCGTCTCGCGCGATTCCCGTCCGCGCACGCGATAATCCTTCAGTTCGCCAGCGGCGAGCGCGTCGTAGAATGCCTTGTCGCGCCCGTTGGGCAGCCCGTGAGCGTTTAGGTCGAGCGCGAGCGCCCCCGAGTTCGCCCAACCCGCGGCAGATGCCGCGTTCGAGCTGACGACCCCCGCCCCATGCACCGTGAGGATCGCCGGCAAGCTGCGCGGCTTCGCACCGACGGGCCGCGCAAAATAGCCCGAGATGGGCGCACCGACGCTGTCGGCCTGGAGATCGAATGTCTCCACGTTATCGCGCGTAGACTTTACGAGCGTGAGCCGGGCGTTTACCGGCACGGCGGCGAGTGCCTTCTTCTTCGCCGACCAAAACGCATCGAAATCATCCGGCACCGCCGCGCTCGGCTTGATCTCGAGCGGGGAAATGGCCGCGCCCCCGAACGCGGTGAGTCTCGTCTCGCCGACCTGCGCCGTCACGCGGCACTGCAAAAATCCTGCCTCATCGAGCGTGCCGGTGACGCGTGCCTTGCCACCCTCGAGTTTGGCCCGCCCGTTGCGCGTCGGCGCGACGCCGTCCTTGGTCAGCGTCCATTCCACGTCGCCTGAATCGACCAACACGCCGTCGCGCTTGAGCTCGATCAGGAACGTCACGGTCTCGCCGCGCTTGTAGATCGCTTCGGGCCGATCGGTGGACGCGCTGAGCACGTCGCGCGGTTTGGCTTCCTCCTTTTTCTTCTCTGCGCCCCACGCGGGAGTCAGAGCAAGGCAGAGCGTGCCAATCAGGAAAAGCGCCAAGGGTAGCTTCTTCATGCCGTCGAGCCCAGCGCGCCGTTGCACCGAGCGCGATACGATAGTTGGACAAGACGGGAAACTCTCGCGCGTCGTTCGCGCCGACGCGCGCTTGACCGGTCTTCGGCTTTTGACCACGGCAACGCGAAAGCTTCGCGACCCGGTAGCTACGAGCGCCAGCGAGTGGTGGTCGGGTGTGTCCACTCGCTGGCGCTCGTAGCTACCACGGCGGCTTAACTTCCCCGCCCGCCCGGCCTACTTCACCGCTCGTGCTTCGATGAACGCCCGGATCACTTCCGGCGTTGTCCTGATCCGGTGCTTCACGATCGGTTTCAACTTCAACGCCTCGAGGCTCGGGTGCTTCGGCTCGATCCCGATCGCAGCTTGGATCGTGTCGGGAAACTTGGCCGGGCTCGCCGTGGAGAGGACGATCTGCACGCGGTCACTACCACCCGCGGCGGAACCCCCGACATCCTTGAAACCGCACGCCGTGTGCGGGTCAGCGATGTAACCGTAGTCACGATACACGCGGCGGATGATCTCCGCAATTTCGGCATCGTTTGTCCGCGACGCCGTGAACGTGTCGCGATCAAAATTCTCAAACCGGTAGCTGCCCGTTTTCCGAAACGTGGCCATCACATCGCGCACTTTTGCCGGGTCCCGCCCGACCGCGAAATAAATGAACCGCTCGAAGTTCGAGGCGACCTGGATGTCCATCGACGGCGCGAGACTCGGATGCACGTCTCCGACGCGGTATTCGCCGGTCGTGAACAGGCGGTAGAGGATGTCGTTCTGATTCGTGGCGACGCGAAAACCGCGGATCGGCACCCCCATTTTCTGCAGCATCCAACCTGCGAGCACGTTGCCGAAATTACCCGTCGGCACGACGAACTCGACGTTGCCCCGCTCGCTCGCGGGGAGCTTCAGCCAGGCGTAAAGGTAGTAAACGCACTGGGCGAGGACTCGCGCCAGGTTGATCGAGTTCACTGCGGACAAGCGGTGCCGCGTCCGAAATTCCTGGTCGCCGAAGATTTCTTTCAGCGCGGCCTGCGCGTCGTCGAACGTTCCATCCACCGCGAGCGCGAACACGTTTTCCGCCCCGGTGCACGTCATCTGCCGCTCTTGCAGGGGGGAGACGCGGCCATCCGGATAGAGAATGAAAATCGCGGTGCCAGGGCGCCCGAGCAGCCCGTGAATCGCCGCCGCGCCGGTGTCGCCCGAGGTCGCGCCGAGGACGTTGATCGTCTGGCCACGAACCTGGCACTGATGCGCGTAGAGATTGCCGAGCAGCTGCAGCGCAAAATCTTTAAACGCGAGCGTGGGCCCGTGGAAGAGTTCGAGCACATAGAGATTCTTCGCGAGCGGCTTCAACGGCGCGATCGCCGGATCAGTGAAGCGCGTGTAGCTCGCGTTCACCAGGGTGCGGAACGTGTCGGCCGGAATGTCTGTGGCGAATTCGCGTAGAAACTCGAAACACAGCTCCGGGTAAGTGCGGCAGCGCTCAAAGCGCGCGATGGCGCCAGAAAGGTCGGGCAGCTGCTCCGGTAGGAAAAGCCCGCCATCCGGCGCGAGGCCGGTGGCGACCGCGTCGGAGAAGCCGAGCGCGGGTGTTTGGCCGCGGGTGGAGATGAAGCGCATCAGGGTAAACCACGGAGATCCGGAGGCACGGAGAAGGCAGTTGGGTTTCTCCGTGCCTCCGTGTCTCCGTGGTTCAGAATATCAGAGCGTATCCAACTCGAACGCCTTGTGCGCGGTGCGGGCGGCTTCGTCGGCTTTGTCTTTCGCAATCACGACCGAGATTTTGATCTCCGACGTGCTGATGAGTTCGAGGTTGATATTAGCTTTGGCGAGCGCCTCGAAGAGCGTCGCGGCCACGCCGCTGTGCGTCTTCATGCCGACACCCACGACGGACAGTTTCGCGATGTTGTCGTCGAACGTCGCTGCGCCGCCGACTTCCTGCAGCGCGGGCTCCAGGGCCTTGATGGCTTTGTCCTTTTCGGTGAGCGGGACGGTGAACGTCAGGTTGGCGACGCCGGCACGGCCGACGTTCTGCACGATCATGTCGACGTTGATGTGCGCGTTGGCGAGTGCCTTGAAGACCGTGGCTGCGGAGCCCGGCTTGTCGGTGATATTGCTGACGATGACTTTGGCCTGGTCCTTGTCGACGGCGACGCCGCGGACGAGCACCTTTTCCATGTAGGCGACTTCCTGTTTCACGATGGTCCCTGGGTTGTTGTTAAAAGAGGAGCGAACTTCGAAAACGACATTGTATTTCGCCGCGAACTCGACGGAGCGCGACTGCATGACTTTCGAGCCGAGCGAGGCCAGCTCCAGCATTTCGTCGTAGCTAATCTCGCTGAGTTTGCGCGCGTCTTTTACGACGCGTGGATCAGCGGTGTAGACGCCGTCGACGTCGGTGTAGATCTCACACTTGTCGGCCTTGATCGCTGCGGCCAGCGCGATGGCCGTGAGGTCGGAGCCGCCGCGCCCGAGCGTGGTGATTTGGCCGTCGTCGTTGATGCCCTGAAATCCGGCGACGATGATCACCTTCCCCGCAGCAAGGTCGGCCTCGAGTGGCTTGGAGTTGATCGTCTTGATCTTCGCTTTCGTGTGAACCTTGTCCGTGAAGATGCCGGCCTGCGCGCCCGTGTAGCTGACCGCGTCGACGCCGATCCCGTGGAGTGCCATCGCCGTGAGCGCGATTGTCTCCTGCTCTCCGATCGATAGGAGCTGATCCATCTCGCGCTCGCTCGGCATCGGGCACACCGCCTTCGCGCGAGCGATCAGCTCATTCGTCACGCCAGCGCGCGCGGAAACAACGACCACGAGCTCGTTGCCGGCGTCGCGGATTTCCTTGATGCGCCGGGCGACATTCTTGATGCGGTCGACGTCACCGACTGAGGTGCCGCCGTATTTCTGAACAATTCGTGCCATTGGGTTTTGGAAAGTATGAGAAGGAGCCGAGAGCTCAGAGCTGAGAGTCTATAGCAGGACTCGGAAGTCTGAGTTTTCTGCCCTAGACTCTGGGCTCTCAGCTCTAGGCTTGGTATAAATCATCGCTCGAAATCCCCGATCCGCAGCAGCACCGGCGTGTCGAGCACGGCGGGGAGGGCGGTGAGTTTCTTAAGCGTGGTTCCAATTGCGCGCTCGTTGCTTTCGTGCGTCGTGAGCACGAGCGAGGCGGCGCCGGGTTCTTCCGCGGGGCTTTGGATGACGCTCGCGATACTGACTTTCTGTTTCGCCATGACCGAGGCCACGCGCGCGAGCACGCCCGGCTGATCCTTGACCGTGAGACGAAGGTAGTAGCGCGAACGAATGCTCTCCGGCGGGGCGAGATGCACGCCATTCTTCGGCACCCCGGTGACCTCGCCCAGGAGATGTCCACCCTTGCCGTGTTTCAGGAGCGACGCGGCGTCGGCGATGTCGCTGATGACGGCGCTCGCCGTCGCGTCCTGGCCCGCCCCGCGACCGCTGTAAAGCGTGGTGCCAACGACATCGCCGGTGACAGAGATGGCGTTGAACACGCCGCTGACGTTCGCGATGACGTTGCCCTCGGGCAGCAGCGTCGGATGCACGCGCACGGAAAGTTCGTTCTTCGCGAAATCACGCGTGATGACCGCGAGCAGCTTGATGCCGAAGCCGAGCGTGTTCGCGATTTTGAAATCGGCGGGCGTGATCCGCGAGATCCCTTCTACGATCATTTGATCGGGTTTCACCCAGACGCCGTGGGCGAGCCAGGCGAGGACGGACGCCTTGTGCGCGGTGTCCCACCCGTCGACATCGAGCGATTCGTCCGCCTCCGCGTAGCCGAGCCGCTTCG
>JANPIT010000682.1:0-6896 GCA_031425115.1 Opitutaceae bacterium
GCCCGCCCGCCTCGCGCCGTTCTTCGTCAAGGATCGCGCCCGCAACGATCCCTTCGATCGCAGCGACGCCCTCTTCGCGCCCCGCGTCGCCGGCGGCAACCTCGACCTCGCGCGCACCAATAACGACGCGCTCCCGTTCAACATCTTCAACCGCGACCAGATCGCCCGCAGCGGCGTCGTCAGCCTCAACGAATTTCTCCAGCGCGAAATCCTCGACGCCGACGCCGC
The DNA here is from genome assembly GCA_031425115.1 of Opitutaceae bacterium. Taxonomy (GTDB): domain Bacteria; phylum Verrucomicrobiota; class Verrucomicrobiia; order Opitutales; family Opitutaceae; genus ER46. Next base: position 229 of record JANPIT010000682.1, read on the forward strand.
CACGCCTCCGCCCGAGCAGAACGGCCTCGCCGAGACGTTCACCGCCGGCAGCACCAACCTCAACCTCCGCGGCTTCGGCGCCGACCAGACCATCATCCTCGTCAACGGCCGCCGCCTCCCCGAGGCCCTCGTCAGCGGCTCCGCCAGCCAGACCCCCGACGTCAACTTCATCCCCCTCAGCCTCGTCCAGCAGGTCGAAGTCCTCCCCATCTCCGCCGCCTCGCTCTACAGCGGAAACGCCGTCGGCGGCGTCATCAACATCGTCCTCCGCCCTGGCGTCGACGCCGAGGCCACCGAGGTCGCACTCACCTACACCAACTCGCTGGGCGGCTACGACGCCCCCCAGACCTCCGCGTCGATCCTCCACAGCCGCACGCTTCTCGGCGGCTCCCTCCGCGTCCGCTTCAGCGCCAGTATTACCAAAACGACTCCGCCCACCGAAGCCGAGCTCGGCTTCCGCCAGGCCCACGCCGCCCGGACCGTCGCGAACAACGTCTCCGTTTACCGCGCCACGCCCAACATCCGCGGCTTCCAAGCCCGACCGGAAAACGAAGACGATCCTCCACCTCCGCAGCTCCCACTCTTCGGACCAAACACGGCCACCGTGACCTCTGTTCCGCCCGGCGCCAATGGCACGGGCGGAATAACTGTATTCAGGGGCCGGGAAGGCGTCCGCAATTTCGATCTCCTCGACAGCCCCGGCGGCTTCGCCACTTCGCCCGAAAGCGTCGACTACCCCTACGGCCGCAAACAACAACGCTCCGCCTACTTCACCTCCGTCGTCTTCGACGTCACACCCTGGCTCCAGCTCGGCTTCGATGGCACCTACACGCGCAGCGTCATGCACCGCGGCTTCGACGTCATGGCCGCCGATCTCCGCCTGCGTGCCGGAGCGCCCAACAACCCGTTCAGTTCCGAAGCCATCGTTTCGCTCAACGAAATGGCCCCCGCCCTCGGCGAGAACTACAGCGAGGCCCGCCTCGAGTTCGGCTCCGGCGTCCTCAGCGCCCTGCTGTTCCTCCCGAACAAATGGCGCGTCCTGATCGATGGGCAATACGGTCGCAACATTGCCAAATACCGCGGCTTGGTCGGCGCCGATTTCATCCGCTGGCAGCAACTCATCGACCAGGGCCTCTACAACCCGCTCCGCGACACACAGGTCTTCGGCCCGCCGCGGGAATTCTACGAGCGCGTCCTCGTCTATCGCGGCGGCGTCGGCCGTTTCGTCACGCTCGGCGACTACACCACCATCGACGCCGCCGTCCGCCTCACCCACCACGATCTCTCGCTTCCCACCGGCAAGGCCGTGCTCAACCTCGGCGCCGATTATCGTCACAACGCGCTCGGAAAATTCACCGACGAACGCGTCTTCGCCCACGGCGAGCTCGCCGCCGAGCCCATCCGCTACCTCGGCCGCACGCTCCAACGCTACAGCCTCTTCGGCGAAATCCAGGGCCCGCTCGTGCCCAAGTCCTGGCTGCCGCGCTGGATTCACCGGCTCGAAACCGATGCTGCGGTCCGCTACATCGCGTCGAACCAGAATGACGAAACCGCAATCGCCCCCACGTTCGCGTTCAAGGCCGACCTCCCCGCCGGCTTCACGGTCCGCGGCAGCGTCAGCACCTCGAGCCGCTTCCCCACCCCGCAAATGAGCCGCACCGCGCTGCCGACCGGCCAGGGCCCCGGCACGATCGTCGGCGGCGACTTGAAGGAGGTCTTCGACCCCCTCGCCCGGGAAACCTACAAGGTCGAGGAACGGGCGATCATCAATCCCACGCTCATCCCCGAGGAAACGCTCACCCAGACCGCCGGCCTCGTCTACCGCACGGGCAAGATCCACCGCCTCCGCGCCAGCATCGACTTTGTGGATACGCGCAAAGTCGCCGAAATCGTGGATCTCGATCCGCAGGACATCCTAAACCTCGAGCACCTCTTCCCCGAGCGGGTCATCCGCTTTCCCTTCACCCCAGGCGACGCCAGGAGCGGCCAGGTCGACAGCGTCGTCACGGGCGCGATCAACTCGGAGTGGCGCCGCTCCCACCACTGGAGCACCTCGTTGGAATACGCCTGGACCGAAGCCTTCGGCGGCACGCTCGATCTCTACGGCCGCCTGCTCACCTTCTCGCGCTACCAGCGTCTCCTCATCCCCGGCGCCGACGTCGTCGACGAGCTCAATGCCCCCGCAGGTGCGAGCGCCAATCTGCTGAAATACCGCGCCAAGTTCGGCGCCGGCTGGTCCAACCGCCGCCACGGCTTCGGCGTCGACGGCCACTATTTCCACTCTCGCATCCTCCCCATGAAAGAGCGCCTCAACCATGGCCGCGACCGGATTAGCCCCTACTGGCAGTTCGATGTCTTCGCCCAGAGTGAAGTGGGCAAATGGATACGCTGGGCCCCGCGCAACCTTCGCATCCAGGCCCGCGTGAACAACATCTTTTCGACCTCCTTTCCGCGCTACGCCAACGCCAGCTCTGGCGCAGGCGTCCAGGCCTACGGCGACTGGCGCGGCCGCGTCTACTCCCTCTCCCTGACCTCGACGTTCTGAGGGTGGAGCGGCTTGACCCCAAGCTGCTGATTTGGGTGTGGCGGAACGCGTAAGCGTTTCGCACGAACACGTCACGGCGTCCGACCAGGCGGCTCCAGGCTCAGCCGCCCCATCTCGAAAAATTCTCCGCGGAGCGGATAGCGGGTTTGCCCGCGGTGATTGTCACAGCGGGCAAACATCGTGAGCCCGACTACCCCGCCCCCCCAGGACGATCCCGTCTTACGCGACACGCTCAAACGTTGCTCGCCCGCCACCTACTACGCCGCCTGCAAATTCCGCGCGAGCGGCGACACGGCCGCGCTCCACGCCGTCGTGCTCGGCGTGGTCGAGCGCTTCGCCGACCGCGCGGTGCGTTCGAACCTGCACGGCCACACCGCAACCGTTGACGCCCTGCGCCTGCGCGAGGACCTCGGGCTCGATTCACTCACGATGATGGAAATTGTCATGATCGCGGAAGAGGTGCTCCGCATCACCATTTCCAACGAGGAACTCGGCGGCCTGCGCACGCTCGGTGCCGTCCAATCCTTTATTGCGGAGAAAGCCGCGCACGCCGCAACGCTCGGTGCCGTCAACCAGTCGTCCGGCCCCGCCCCCGACTGGGATCGCTCCGCACTCGAACTGGTCAGCCGCAGCGACGACCGCGCGCCGGCGCCTCTCCCTACTTTGATCGAACAACGTCCCCACCACGCATGAGCTCCGACGCCAATTTTCTCCGCCCGCCTACCCTCTCGTTAATGCCAATGGTTGGGGTATTTCGCACCCGCGCCTGTGCTTCCTTGGGGAAAATTACCCAGACAATCGGAGCCCACCGAGCGTCGCAGAAAGACGCTAATCGTTGTTCACCACTATCTAAACTTCGTAATGCCAACATGGCACAATCTTTGCGTTTAACCCTACACCCATGCACCCCGTCGTCTCCGAGCAAACCTCCGTGCCCACCTTCTTCACGCGCGAGCGGCGGAGAAAGCGGATGCTGCAGTTCCTCGAGACCTTCGAGCGCCGCTCGTGGCGCTGTGCAGCCGAGACGCCCTTCAATCTCCCGCTCCCGAAGGAAGATCTCCGCGCTTCAGTGCTGGTGGCGCACGGCAACGCGCAGCGTTGAGGTCGGCGCCCGCGCGTTTGCCGCGCTGCGCCGGATCGGTATTTTCGTGGTCGCCGCAGTCGGCGCGCCGCTATGCGCGCAAACGTATACGTTTTCCAACTACGCGAGTATCTACTCGGCGACCGGCGTCACCATCGCTGCGGACGGCACCACTTACGCCGCGGCATTCTCCGGAAACGTCATTTACCGCTTTTCCGCTAATGGCGCGCCCACCCCGATAGCGGGTAACGGCAGCTTCGGCAGCACCGATGGCGTCGGCAGCGCCGCGCGCTTCTCCAATCCGCGCGCGCTTGCGATCGATGCGACAGGGAATCTCTACGTCGCCGACACTGGCAACCACACCATCCGTAAGATCACGCCCGCCGGCGTGGTGACGACGTTCGCCGGATCCGCCGGTAGTCGCGGCTGGGAGGACGGCGCGGGCAGCGTCGCCCGTTTCGATTCGCCCCAAGGTATCGCCGTCGATGCGGTGGGCAATGTCTACGTCGCGGATACGATCGCCCGTTCCATTCGCAAAATCACGCCAGACGGCCGGGTCACCACCCTCGCCGGCCTCGGCTACGTGACCGGCGCCGTCGACGGCACCGGCCTCGGCGCGCTCTTCAACCAACCCCAGGGGATCACGGTCGGGGCCAACGGAGAGGTCTACGTCGCCGACACGGGCAATCACACGATTCGCAAAATCACGCCCGCGGGCGTCGTCACCACCCTCGCTGGCCTCCCCGCCAGCCGTGGCACCAGCGACGGCGCGGGAAACGTCGCGCGCTTCGACTCCCCGCAAGCGCTCGCCATCGACTCAGCCGGCGCGCTCTTCGTGGCCGATACCGGCAACAATCTCATCCGCAAAGTCTCTCCCGCGGGCGTCGTCACGACGATCGGCGGCCTGGCCGGTTTTACGAGCGATCTTCCCGGTGTGGGCAGTGCCGCCCGCTTCAACCAATCCCGTGGCATCGCCGTGGCACCGACCGGCGCCCTGCTCGTCGCGGACTCCTACAGCATCAAATCCGGCACGGGTTCGAGCCAACCCGCGATCACCGTTCAACCTCAGTCGCAGTCGGCCGGCACCGGTTCTGCCGTGCGGTTGAGCGTGACCGCTACCGGAGGCGCTCCGATCACGTATCAGTGGCAAAAGGACGGCACGCCGCTCGCCGGCGCGAGCACGTCCGCGTTTACCATTGCGAGCGTCGTCGCCGCCAGTTCCGGCAGCTACACGGTGACGGTCACGAATCCGGTCGGCACGATCAGCAGCGCGGCCGCCTCCCTCGTAGTGCTCTCGCCCCAAGCCGGCGATAACTTTGCCGAGGCTTCGACCATCACCGGTTCGTCCGGCTATTTCTCCAGTCAAAACAACGGCGCAACCGGCGAACCGACCGAGCCCACCCACGGGAGCCCGCCAGCCACCGCCAGCTCCGTCTGGCTGCGCTGGACGCCGACAGAATCCGGCACCGCCATTTTCGATCTGACCGGAAATTTCCAGGGCATCATGGCCGCCTACACCGGCACCTCCCTGGCCACGCTCACGCGCATCGCGCAATCGAACCCCGCGCGCCTCACCGTCATCGCGACAGCGGGCACGACTTACTTCATCGCCGTCGGCTCCACCAACGCGAGTGCCCGCGGGATCTTCAACCTCGGTTGGCGCATGATCCTGAACGATGCTTTCGCTCAAGCGCAGAACCTGCCGGGAAACAGCGGCACTCTCACCGCCACGAACAATGGAGCAACCGGCGAGCCGGGAGAGCCGAATCACGTGATCGGCAGCACCGCGAGTTCCACTTCGGTTTGGTATCGTTGGACCCCTACGGAAGACGGCCTCGCGGCTTTCAGCTATGAACGCGACGGCGTGCCCGTGATCTTCGCGGCCTACACCGGCACCGCACTCGCCAGCATCACGCGCGTGTCCTACGCCGTCGGCGTCGTCCAAAGTTCTTCGAACACGCCCATCACTTATTTCCAGATCAAGGCCGGCACCACGTATCATATCGCCGTCGGCAGTTCCGGCTACGGCACGGGAACGTTTCGGATCAACTGGTCCACCACCCAAGCTCCCATCATCACGCAGCAAACCGGCGGCGGCTCCTTTTCCGCCGGCGCCACGGCCACGCTCGGCGTCGCGGCGTTCAGCGCGACTCCTGCAAATTTTCAATGGACTCGCGACGGCGTCGCCATCCTCGGCGCCACCCGCGAAGTCCTGATTCTCTCCGATCTCCAGCCCGCCCAGTCGGGCACCTACCGCGTAACCGTATCAAACTCGAGTGGCAGCTCCGCCACCAGCACGCACGTCCCTGTAACCGTTCTCGTCCCACCGACGAACGATAACTTCCTCAGCGCCCAGGTCATCACTGGCCTCACCGGCTCCGTCACCGGCACTAACATCAACTCGACCGGCCAGGCCAACGAGCCGTCGCACTGGAACGCCTCCGGCGCCGCCTCCTCAGTCTGGTATCGCTGGACTCCGATCTCCAGCGGTCTCGCTATCGTGGATACGGTCGGCTCCAACTTCGACACCGTCCTGGCGGTCTACACCGGCACCGAGCTCGGTTCCCTCAACCGCATTACCCAGGACGACGATCGCGGCGGCGGCCGCACCAGCCAGGTCACGTTCGGCGCGACTGCGGGCGTCACCTATCACATCGCCGTCGGCAGTAATTACGGCACCCGCGGCAACCTCACGCTCGGCTGGCAGCTCAGCCCCGTCCTCGCTGTCGCCTCGCCTCCGGCCAGTCAGACGATCGCGATCGGCGGCTCCGCGACCTTCAGTGTCCAGGCAACCGGCAGCAACGTCGCCTACCAGTGGAACCGCAACGGCGTCGCCATTCCCGGCGCGACCAATGCCGTGCTCACGGTCGCCAGCGTCCAAGCCGGCGGCGACGCCAGCTACACGGTCACCCTCACCAACAGCAGCGGCAGCGTCACTTCCTCGCCGGCCACACTCGCCGTCGCCGCGCCATCCGCCACGTCGCTCTCCATCCGGCGCACTCGCGCAGACGGCGAGCTGTTGTGGGGCATCGCAGCGGGCGC
>JANPIT010000683.1:0-2395 GCA_031425115.1 Opitutaceae bacterium
CAAGTGTCCCGCGGTGCGCACCACTTGCGTCACCCGTGCGCTAGCGCGCCTAGTCGTTTGCTGCACCTCGGTCTCGGTCACGTCGCTGGACGGATCACTCAGCACTTCCGTCTATTTCTTCGGTGCGATGTCGGGAGGCCCGTTGGCGGGCGCCGACGCGGCGGACGTCGCTGGTGCCGATTTTTTCTTGGCCGCTCCAGGCTCGCGCGGTTTGGGATGACCGACCTTGTCCCACGTCGGGACGCCGGGCGTCGGTGGCAACACCTCGACCCGCACGTCTTTCACCTGCACCAGCGCCATTCCGCCGCTGTGGATCTGGATCGCGATCTTGCCGTCCTGCGCGATGTTGGGTTCCGCCTCAGTATAATCGAGTGCGACCACGCCGTTGATCCACGTGCGGATCCGCGCACCCTCCGTGCGGATGCGAAACTCGTTCCACTCGCCCTTTTTCACCGCCGCGTTCACCGCGGCGAGATCGGCGGACTCCGCGATGACTTTGTTGCGCCGCGATTCGTCGTAGAGCTTGCCCCACCAGCCGTCGCCGGCGTCGACCTGGTAGCCGCTCATCTCGGTGTTGTTTGGCACCCGCAAGCTGCGGATCTGCACGCCACTGTTGATCATGCCGGTGTTCGGCACGCCTGTAAGTTTAATCTGGAGACGCAGGTCGAAGTTCTGAAACGACCGCGTCGTCGCCAGGAAGAAATTGCGCGGCACCTTCTCCGTGAGGGAACCACCCGTGAGCAGCCCGTCCTCGACGCGCCACCACTTTGGGTCGCCTTCCCAACCGTTGAGCGTTTTGCCATCGAAGAGCACATCAGCGGCGACAGCGGGCGAGATCACGCTAGCGATGGCCAGCAGCAGTAAACGGGGATGCGAGAGGAATTTCATGGGGCGAGGGTTGACCCATCATGGCAGCCGACTCGCGCACGTAAAGGATCTGCACGCGTGCGGCTCACCGCTCATTCGCCTTGTCCGTCCTCCGCGCCGCCGCCTTGCTGGCGGCATGATGGAGAACGCCCCGCTCATCCGCCGTCGCACGATGCTGGCCCGAGCGACTCTCGTCCTCGCCGCGCTCGCCCTCGCGTGGCCTCGCGCGGGCCTCGCGCAAACGCCCACGCATAACCGCACCGTCGCGGTCACCATCGACGACGGCCCGGCGACCGGCACCGGCCGCGACCTCGCCCCGTATCTACGGATCTGTGACGCGCTGCGCGAAGCGTTCGTCGCCGAAAAAGTCCCCGCGATCATGTTCATCAACGAGCGTCAGCTCGCCGTCGACGGCCAGCGCGATGCGCGCGTCGGCGTCTTGCACCGGTGGCTCGAGGCCGGCCTCGAACTCGGCAACCACACCTACTCGCACCCCGACCTGGGTAAGACCGAGCTGCCGCGCTACCTCGACGATATCCTGAAGGGCGAAGTCATTTCGCGCGCGCTGCTCGAGGCGCGACAGCAGAAACTCGTGTGGTTCCGCTATCCGTTCCTCGCCACCGGCAGCGGCGACACCGCCCAGGCCGTCGAAGATTTTCTCGCGCAACGCCACTACCGCATCGCCCCCGTCACCGTCGATTACCACGACTACAGCTTCGCCGGCGTCTACAGTCGCCACCTGCGCGCGGGCGATCGGGCCAAGGCCGACGAGCAGGTCGCGACGATGCTGAAAGCGCTCGACGCCGCCTTCACGCGCGCCGAGCTGCGCTCCGTCGAGGTGCTCGGCTACGAGTTGCCCCAAACCCTCTTGATTCACTGCAACGAACTGAACGCCCACACGCTCCGCCCCACGCTCCAACGCATCCGCGCCCGCGGTTACACTTTCGTTTCCCTCGACACCGCCATGGCCGACCCCGCCTACCAGACTTCCGGCCTGCGCCCGGGCGCGCTCGGCGGCGGCGGTTTTTTCAACAGCGTCGCGGCGGCCAAGTCCGCCATCCGCGCGCAGCCCTAGCCGCGACCCGAGCCATGCCCCGCCCCCGCTACATCCTCGCGTTGGACCAAGGCACGACTTCCTCCCGCGCTATCGTATTCGATCATCGGGGACGCGCCCGCGGCAGCGCGCAACAGGAGTTCGCCCAACATTTCCCGCAGCCGGGCTGGGTCGAACACGTCCCCGATGTCGTCTTGCTATCGACGCGTCGCGTCGCGCTCGGAGCGCTCGATGGCGCTCGCGCCCGCGGCGGCGACATTGCCGCGCTGGGCCTCACCAACCAGCGCGAAACCACGCTGCTCTGGGATCGGCGCACCGGCCACGCAGTCGCACCGGCGCTCGTGTGGCAAGACCCGCGCACCGCGGCGGGGTGCGCGAAACTGAAAGCCCGCGGGCTGGAGCGTCTGTTCCGCTCCCGCACCGGGCTCGTGCTTGATCCGTATTTCTCGGGAACGAAGCTCGCGTGGCTGCTCG
>JANPIT010000684.1:0-1965 GCA_031425115.1 Opitutaceae bacterium
CACCCGCACCTGAGGCCCCTTCTGCGCCTGCTGAAACTGCGCGATGGCCTGGTCTGTCTGCCCGACCTCCAGCAGCAACGCGCCCAGCGCATAGCGCGCCGGATAGTCGTTGGGGTAGCGCTCCACATAGCGCTTCGATTCCGTGAGCTTGAAGTCCGCGAGCTCTTTCTTCGCCGCATCCATCTTGGCGAGCGCGGCCGCATCGCCCGGTGCCGCCGCCACTGCCGTTTCGGCTTCCTTGAAATGTTTCTCGATCACCGCGGTCGCGAGCTCGGACTCCTGTTTCTCCAGCGCCGAATCGGTCTTACCCACGGGCTGCTCGCGCGCTTTCCGCACCCAATTCAGCGACTCCTCGAGATTCCCCATCTGTTTGTAGGCCTGCGAAACGCTCCGATAGTGGTTCAGGTTGTTCGGCTCCTTCGCCACCCGTCCGAGCGCCTCGTCGAGCAAACGCTGTGTCTGGGCATCGCCCGTCACCATCTTCGCCGACTGCTCAAGGGACACCGCTTGTTTCTCGTCGCGGAGTTTGTCGCGATAAGACTGCTGCGAATCCCAATTGTGTTTCGTGACCGTCTGCGCGACCGACGCCTTGCGCATCAAGTTCTGGGCGTCGCCATCGTTCGGCTTTTCGCGGAGAATCTCGTCCGCCATCCTTAGCGCTTCTGTTGGCTTGCCTGCCGCGAGCCACGCTTCGCCCAGCGCGAGCAAGTTGGCGCGATTGGCCGGCTCGATCTCGCGGATCGCATCGAGCGCAAACGCCACCGTCTCCGGCAGCCCCAAACCGCCGGCCGCTTCCGCGAGCATCTTGAGCGCCGGCACGTTTATCGGATCCTTCGTCAGAAGCCCCTCGGCGGACTCCAACTGTTTTGCCGGATCCTTCTTTCCACTCCCAAACATGAACGGCGCGCTCGAGAGCCCGCTGAACGCCCGCCCCATGAAGCCACCGCTTTTGCCGCGGTGCTGCCGGAGTTGCGCGACCCGCTGCAGCTTGCGCACCGGCAGGCAGCCAGGCTGTGCCTTCAAGACCTGCGCCGTCACCTCGAGCACATAATCGGTATTGCCGCGCTCCAAGGCCACACGGGCGTTCTCGATTAGTTTCTGGTGCCGGGGGTCGAGCGAAGCGACAGTGATTTCGGGCATACGAAAGCGCAGCGAAGTCTCCGCCGCAGATGCGGTCAACGCCAGAGTCAGCGCCGCAGTCGACCGACGGTTGCAACCCGTCCGAAATGACTACGCCGTCAACCCATCCGCCGCCACCGCGGCCTTGAGCCGGTCCATCGCGCTCAGCACGATCGCGTCGGTCGGACCTTCGACCAGCAACCGCAGCTTCGATTCCGTCCCGGAATATCGCACGAGTAGCCGCCCTTGCGCTCCCAGTTCACTCTCCAGCGCCTGAATGGTCGACGACACGTGTGCGAGCGTTTCGATGGGCTTCTTCTCGCGCACTTTCAGGGCCGCGGTGAGCTGCGGAAATTTCTTCATCACCCGCCGCAATTCCGAAAGCGGCTTGCCGGTCGCGAGCATGACCTCGATCACTTTCAACGCCGCCACCAATCCGTCCCCAGTCGGCGAGATATCCGAACAAATGATATGCCCCGATGACTCCCCGCCGAGCGTCGCGCCCTCCGCCCGCATCCGCTCGATCACGTAACGATCGCCGACGTTGGTGCGCAAAACGCGTCCGCCTGCCGCCGCCAGCGCCGCATCCACCCCCAGATTGCTCTGCACCGTGACGACGAGGGTGTTCTTCGCCAGTTTTCCCTGCGCGAGCGCATGAGTCGCCAGCAGCGTGAGAATTTCATCGCCGTCGAGGACCGCACCGAGCTCGTCACACAGGATGCAGCGGTCGCCGTCACCATCGTGGGCGATCCCCAGCCGCGCCCCCATTGCGCACACTTTCTCGGCGAGCAAGGCTGGGTGTTCGCTGCCGACATTGGCGTTGATGTTGGTTCCGTCCGGCGCGTC
>JANPIT010000685.1:0-10202 GCA_031425115.1 Opitutaceae bacterium
GCGAGCGCAGGATTGACCTCGGCCGCGGCGGCCGCGGAATCGAGGGCACAACGTCTCGCGCGTGCGCGACGGTTTTCCCATGACCCCAATCATCCGCGCTCGCCGCTGTCTCCTGGCTGTCCTCATTTTATTGATACACGGTCCGGGTGCCCGCGCGGCGGACCCGTCGACGGCGGGGCTGCCGCCGCTGCCGGCCGCGTTGAATATTCCGAAGCCCGGTCCTGTGACGGATGCGCCCTACGCGCCGCAACCGATTTTGCCCGGTGGTGTGGTCGTGCCGTTGTTCCCGCCCGGCTCGCCGTATCTGAAGGCGGACCATGTGCGTGAACCGGAGGTCTATGCAATGAACGGCAGCGCGCCGGGGCGGATCGCGAGCATCGTCAACATCCACAACCCCTCGATCGAGTTTCACGCGGGTAACCGCTCGCTCAACACGGGTGCGGTCGTGATCGTGGTGGCCGGCGGCGGACACAATACGCTCAACGTCGGCGGGGAGGGCGCGGACTTCGTGCCGTTTTTCGCGAACCATGGCATCAGCACCGTGATCCTGCGCAATCGGCTGCGTCGCGATGGTTACGATGCAAAGACCGATGCGGTTTACGACGCGCAGCAGGCGATCAAGCTCGTGCGGGCCTATGCGAAGGCGTGGCAAATCGATCCGAAGAAGATCGGCATCATGGGCTTTTCGGCGGGAGCAGAGCTGGCCACGCCGGCGGGACTATTCTGGAAGGAGTTCGACGCGAAAAACAATGTCGCGGGCAATCCGTTCGCGGCGATTTCGTCGCGGCCGGATTTCGTCGGCGTAGTTTATCCGGGGCCCACGCCGTTTACCGCGCCGCGCGGGGCGAATGCCTCCGCCGATTGGAAACCGCCGGCGATTCCGAAGGACGCGCCGCCGTCGTTCATCGTGTGCGCGGGCTGGGGCGATCGCGGGCATGCGATCTGGGCGAACGACTGGTTCACGGCGATGCTCAACGCGGGTATCCCAAATGTGGAGATGCACATCTACGCGAGGGGCCGGCATCCGGGCGATCGACCGAATCCGGACGATCCGCCGTCGACGGGCGGGTTGACCAATCGCGGTGGCATCGCCTACGGCACGTGGCAGGATCGCCTCATAGACTGGATGCGCGACCTCGGCTTCACCGGAAAACCTGGCGTAGAAACGCAAGCGGCGAAGGATGTGGCGGCGCATCTTGCGCGGCCGGAGCGGGCGCCGGGTGGAAAGCGGGGAGCGACCGGCGGACCGGAGCCGAAAGCTGTGGCCGCGCCGGCTGCGGCTGTCCCTTGATTAGTTGGCTGAGTTAGCTGAAGTTTCTCGGCGTAGTCCCGATTAATCCTCTCAGCTGAACTGACCCTGTGCACGCCCACTCCTTCTCCGACGGCATTCGTCCGCTCTTCCTCGAGCTCGCCCCGGCTGACCTCGCGTATCGGTTGTCGCGTCGCTATCAGGGCGACGATATGGCGGCGGTCCTGTCGGAACTTGAGCCCTTGGCGCTCGGCAGGGTCAGCCGCATCTACGAACTGCTCTCGGATGCGCACACTGAGTTAAAGCGCATCGCCGAGAACCCAACCGATGGGGTGGCGCTCGCGGTCTTCGTGAACGATTCCCGGTGGGACGACATTCTTGATTTGGCGCAGCAAATCGCATTTCACCCGGAGCGCCAGTCGCCGCTGCTGGGCAGTGCGCTGCACGATATCCGCGGCGGCAGTCTCAATGCGCTGCTCGGCATGGTGCAGATGATGCGGCTGGACGCGGCGCAAGCCGACTATGGGCTGCGGTGTTTTGGCTACGTGCGCGATCACTTGAAGATCATGCGCAACTGCCTGCCGGCGCTTGACCCGGTGGCGGTGGCGCGGGACAGAGAGGCGCGGGTGCACAGCGTGGATTTGCTCGCCCAGAAGTGGGGCACGGGAAAATTCAACTACGACCGACGCGAGCGGGACGTGGCCTTTGTCTGCACCTACCGGGGCAACGTCTCTGATCGTTGCATGGAGTTCGCGGCGCTCGACCGGGTGATCTATAATTTGATGAACAACGCGGCGCGCCATACGAGCGACGGGCGGATCGGGCTCGCGATTTTCACGCCATCGGCCACGGCGGCGAGCGTGCGCTTCGTGGTGTCGAACCCCATCGAGCCCGCGCATGTGGCCGCGCTCACGAAACTGACGGGGGGCGACGTCGGTGTATTGCTGCAAGGTGGACGCAGCACGACAGGGAGCGGGTTGGGTCTGCGGATCTGCGCGGATTTCGTGGCGCACGCCTTTGGCATTCGCTCCGCGCCGGAGGCGATTGAGGCGGGCTACCTGGGGGCGCGGATCGAGAACGGGGAATTCCTCGTGTGGTTCCATTGGCCGCGGGGCTCGGAGGGCGGCGCGGGCGGTATGAAGGGATGAGGCCGGGGCGGGCGGTTTGCCGTGGGCGGATCACGCATCCGGCTGCGCGCACGGTTTAGGCGCGGCGCTCGTCGACGGCGAGGTTTCGGTAGCGCAGCGCGGTGCGATACATTTGGCGCAGCCCGAGGCGGCCAAAATTGAAATCCGAGCAGCCGGGCGGCGGCCCGGTGGCCCGTGTTATTTGCCGCGCGCGAGCAGGCCGCGGCGGGCGAGCCACTCCTCGGCGCGTTTCGGCCAGGTCGTGACCGGCAGCTCGGGCACGTGGCGCAGGCCGTAGCCGTGGCCGCCGGTGTCGTAGACGTGGACCTCAGCGGAGCCGCCGTGTTTTTTCACTTCGGCGGCGAGCAGCAGCGAATTTTCCACGGGCACGTGGTCGTCGAAGGCGTGGACGAAGAACATCGGCGGCGGCCGGGTGGTCACGGCGACAATCTTGTTCAACGTGGTCTGGCCGCGCTCGACGAAGCCGCCGCTGTAGATCAGCAGGGCGAAATCCGGGCGGCACGGCGCGTAGTCGACGGCGTCGACGCCAGCGTAGTGTCGGAAATCCTGATACAACGACGCGTAGGCCGCGGTGACGCCGCCGGCGCTGAAGCCGAGGACGCCGATCCGCGCCGGGTCGATGCCCCAGTCCGGGGCCTTGCCGCGCGCGGAGCGCACGGCCCACCTTTCAGTTTTCGGTCCTGCGAGCGATAATGGATGTCGACGACATGAGTGTTGGCTGACGGCGGTTAGCCCGACTTCGCGAGCGAGCCGATCCAGACGGCGAGCGCGATGGCGACGACGGCGGCGATCGCTCCGGCTACCCGCGTCACGCGGTCGGCGCGGCGGCGGTGGGCGATGCGCGCGCGGAGGGCGTCATCGGAAGGCGGCAAGGGTGCGGACGGGGCGGGCATGGGGCGATTCACGACGGGGCAGGCGGTCGCGTCAAGCGGCGGGCCGGACCGGGCGCAGAGCGAGGGTGCCGGGCGGTGCGCTCGCCGTCGGTGGCCCGGCAGGCTGCCCGTAATTCGGGTGCGGATACACTATCGCCCGCCGGTGAGGTGGGCGGGCTTTGTTCTAACTTCCCGGAGCGGTCGGGCAGGATCGTGGTGTGGATTGGGGCCTGGGATCTCCGCACCCACGGAATGCAGCCACTGGCGAAGCGAAGTCTGGAGGGCCCGGGCACGCGCGGGCTCACGGGCGGCGAGCTCGTGCGCTTCACCGGGATCGGTGCGGAGGTTGAAAAGCACGACGCGGGCGCCTGGCCGATAACGGCCGGTGGCGTCGACGGAGTCGCCGAAGTAGTCGATGAGTTTCCAGTCGCCATCGCGGATGACGGCACAGGGCGTCGCACCCCAGCGCAAATCGTAGAGCGGCATGTGCCAGAAGAGCGGATACACCGGGAGCTCGCCCCCGCGCAGGAGGGGTAGGAGGTTGTGGCCGTCGAGTGGCGCGTCCGCCGGCGCGGTGACGCCGGCAAGCGCGAGGAGCGTCGGGGCCCAGTCGACGACATGGATGGGTTGGGCGACGACGCGGCCGGCCGGAATCGTGCCGGGCCAGCGCGCGAGGCACGGCACGCGGAGGCCGCCCTCGTAGGGCGAGCCCTTGCCGGCGCGGAGGGGGGCGTTGGAGAACTCCTCGGTGGTGACGCGGAGCTGGGTCGCGGTGCCCGGCCCTTCGTTGAAGGGCTTGACGTCGTAGATCTGGTGGACGCCGCCATTGTCCGAGAGGAACACCACGAGCGTGCGCTCGCGCAGGCGGAGCTCATCGAGCGCGGCGACCAGGCGGCCGATGGAGTGGTCGAGATGCTCGAGGGCGGCGAGATAGGTCGCGTTGTGGAGGCCGGTCGCCGGGGCGCCGCGGGCGAGGTGTTGGGTGACGAGCGCGGGCGGAGCGGAGACCTTGCCGTGAATCGTGTGATGCGAGAGGTAGAAGAACCAGGGACGATCGCGGTGTTGTCGCATGAAACCGATTGCCTGGTCGGTGAGATAGTCGACGTGTTTGTCGCCTTCGTTTTGGGAGCCGGGTCCGCGTGGAGCGGAGAAATCGAAACCGTAGAAGGGCGCGGCCTCGGGCTTGAGGGCGACATAATCTCCGTCGGCGCCGGTCGTGAGGTGCCATTTGCCGGCCATGCCGGTCGTGTAGCCGGCGGCCCGCAGCGCTTTGGGAAACGTGAAGGCGGTGCGCGGGAGTTGCTCGGCGAAGGCGGGCTCGCGCACGGGCGCCCAGGGCGTGCCATACCAGGGGATGACGTGCCAGAGGCGGTTGCGCGCGGTGTGCTGGCCGGTGAGGAGCGCGGCGCGCGTGGGCGTGCACTGCGGCATCACGTAGGCGGCGGAGAAGCGCATGCCCTCGGCGGCGAGCCGGTCGAGGTGCGGCGTGGGGACGAGCTTGTTCCCGTAGGAACCGAGCGTGGGCCAACCCTGATCGTCCGTGAGGATGAAGAGGATGTTGGGCGCGGCGGCGGGTGCGGGCGCAGCCGCCAGGATCAAGGGCGCGAGCAGAAAGGCGGCGAGCGCGAACGGGCTCACGGAATCAGGGGCGGCGCGCGAGTAAGCCGCGACGCGCGAGCCATTCCTCGGCGCGCTTGGGCCAGGTGGTGACCGGGAGCTCGGGCACGTGGCGGAGGCCGTAGCCGTGGCCGCCGGTGTCGTAGACGTGCACCTCCGCGGAGCCGCCGTGTTTTTTCACTTCGGCGGCGAGCAAGAGCGCGTTCTGCACCGGCACGTTGTCGTCGTAGGCGTGCACGAAAAACATCGGCGGCGGGTTGGTCGTCATCGGAACCTCGTTGTTCAGCGTGGTCTGGCCACGCTCGACGAAGCCGGCGGTGTAGATGAGCAGTGAAAAATCGGGCCGGCAGGACGCGTAATCGACCGCATCGACGCCCGCATAGTGGCGGTGGTCCTGATAGAGCGAGGCGTAGGCCGCCGCGGCGCCACCGGCACTGAAGCCGAGCACGCCGATGCGATTCGGGTCGATGCCCCAGCTCGGCGCGCGGGAACGCACGAGGCTCATCGCGCGTTGCACGTCCTGCACCGCGGCCAGCCAGCGATACTTGGGATCGCGGGAAGGCACGCGGTATTTCAGGACGATGGCGGTGACGCCGAGGGTGTTGAGCCACTCGGCGACCTCGGTGCCTTCGAGGTCGTAGGCGAGAATGTTGAAGCCGCCGCCGGGGCAGATGAGCACGGCGGTGCCGTTGTCTTTTTCTTTCGCTGGGCGGTAGACGGCGATCTGCGGCACCTTGACGTTGCCGAGTTTGATGATGCGGCGGCCGGCGATGAGTTTATCGGTGTCCTTGGTTTGGTCGGCTTCCGCCGGGAGCACCTTGGTTTCGCCCGGGGCCTCGGTGGGCCACACGTTCAAGATGAGAGGCTCCGCGGCGGAGGCGGTGAGGCCGGCGGCGGCGAGCGCGAAGGCGACGAGGACAAGGGAGCGGGATTTCACGGGGTCGCGGACGGGGTTTCGAGCGTGGGTGGGCCACTCAGGTAGCCGAGGGAGGTGAGAAACTTGTCGGTCTCGATCAGGGTGAGGCGGTAGTGGGTGTTGTCGCCGCGGCCGTAGTTGAAGAAGCCGTGCTCCTGGCCGGGGTAGAGATGGAGGTCGCAGCGGCCTCCGTTCTTCTCGATCTCGGCCTTCATTTTCCGTGCGCTCTCGACGCTGATGTTTTTGTCATTCGTGCCGAGGAAGTGGATGGTCGGGGGGAAATCCGGATAGAGGTTGTGCAGCGGCGAGATGGTTTTCCAACGATCGCCCATCGTAGCCTCGACCTTCGCAAACGCGCGGCTGCCCGGGCCGCGATCCATCATGGAGTTGAAAAGGATCAGGGCGTTGGGGCGGGTGCTGGTGGTCGTATCCTCGCCGGGTTCATCGAGACCCTGAAGCGTGGTCACGGCAGCGGCGAGGAAACCGCCCGCCGAGCCGCCGGCGACGGCGATGCGCTTGGGATCCAGACCGAGTTCCGCGGTGTGCCGGCGGATCCAACGCATGGCGGACATCGCGTCCATGATCGCCTCGCGTTGCGTCGTCTGATGACGCGAGCGAATACGGTATTCGACCGAGATCGCGACCAGACCACGCTGAGCGAGGTAGTGGGCCTGTGCGTAGAAATTGGAGGGCGCGCCGATATTGAAACCGCCGCCGTGAAAGAAGACGATACCGGGCTTCGTCCGGCCCGGCCGATGACCCGGGGGGTGGAAGATGCTGAGCTGAAGCGTGACGTTTCCGACCGTCTTGTAGGTCACGAATCGGTCGGGCTTGATGTGCGCGGCGGCGTCAGCGGCGGCGGCATCGACTTCCTCACCGGCGCCGGCGCGCGGGGCGGGTTGGGCGGAGAGCGCGGCGGCGCACCCGATGAGCAGGAGGACCTTGGAGAAGCGTCGGCGGATCGCCGGGATCATGGATTGGCGTATCTCTTCCCGCAGGCCGCAGGTGCGGAGGGTGCGTGTCATGGTTAGGGTGATACAGCGGGGGTGGCGGGCCAGACGTGCATGGTCGTGACGAGCTCGCGGTGGAGCGACTCCATTTTGGCGGTGAGTTCCTTGAGTCGCGCGGGCTCGGCGGCAGCGAGGTCGCGCATTTCCCCGGGATCGTCGGTGAGGCGGTAGAGCGAGAAATCCGTGAGCTTGGCGGCGCGGACGGCGGGGGCGTTCGCCGAGTCGATGTTGCTGAGAAGCGGGAGACGGCCGCCGTCGAGGCGCGCGAGCAGTTTCCACGGACCGTCGCGCAGGGCGGCGCGCTGTTCGTTGAGCGCATTGTAATAGAACCAGAAGAGCGGCTGCGGGCGGGGGATCGGGCCGCCGGCGAAACCGGGGCGCAGATCGGTGCCGTCGAGTTTGCGGTCGGCGGGAAGCTTCGCGCCGGCGAGCGCGGCGAAAGTCGGCAGGAGATCGAGTGAGCTGACGGGTGCGGTGCTGAAGCGACCGGCGGCGACGTGGCCGGGCCAACGGAGGATGCCGGGCACGCGCACGCCGGCCTCGGTGGTCCACAGTTTCATGCCGCGGTGGTTGCCGGGTGTGCCGTAGGAGCGTTGGGCGCCGCGGTAGCGGTTGAGCGTCTCGGGGCCGTTGTCGCTGGAGAAGTAGATGACGGTGTTTTCGGCGAGGCGAAGCCGATCGAGAGTGGCGAGGAGGCTGCCGACGGCGCGATCCATGTTGGTGACGTTGGCAAAATACTGCGCTTCGTCCGGCGTGCGCGCGACGCTACGGTAGCTTTCGACCAAATCAGCGGGCGAGGCGACGGGCTCGTGTGGCTCGTGAAACGCGATGTAGAGGAAGAACGGCTGCGCGGGCGCGGATGTGGTGTGACGCGTGAGCCAGGCGTCGGCCTCCGACGCGACGAGCTCGCAGCTGAAGCCGGTCTGCGGGCCGACGGGCGTGCCGTTGCGGACGAAGTTGTTGGGGTTCGCGTGCGAAGGGCCGGCGTTGTTTTGCGTGGCGAACCAGTGATCGAAGCCGGCGTCGCCGGGCTGCGGCTGTGCGGGATGGTTGAAGATCGCGTTGGCGTGCCATTTGCCGGCGAGGGCCGTCGCATAGCCGGCGGAGCGCAGCAGGGCGGGGAGCGTGAGCTCCTCGCGGCGGAGGTGCGTGAGGTGGCGGCTCTGGGCGGTTGGGGTGTCGGGCTTGGCCGCGGGAATCCAGTCGAAGACGCCGGCGCGGTTGGGACTGCGGCCGGTGAGGAGGCCGACGCGGGAGGGCGAGCACACGGGTGCGGCGGAGTAGGCATCCGTAAAACGGATACCACCGCGCGCCAGGGCGTCGAGGTGCGGCGTGCGGATGTGCGGGTGGCCGTAGCTGGCAAGATCGCCCCAGCCGAGGTCGTCGCAGAGGATGACGAGGAAGTTGGGGCGGGGCGCAGCGCCGGGCGCGGCCGCGCGCAAGGCGGAGCCGGCGACGAACAGCAGCGCGGCCAGGATGAGCCGGGGGTAACAGGTCATAGGGGGAGATGGCGCGAGGCCCGGCCGCCGGGCGAGCGCGGTTTTGCGGCCGGGCGGGATTTCAGAATGTGGCCTTGAGGCCGAGGGTCCAGAGGGAGCCGAACTCCGTGCGCTGCCGGAACTGTGCTTCGGCGGGGGTGTTCGGGCCGGAGATCTCCACGTCGGTGGTGGGGTCGTTGAGATTCCGCAGATTCGCGAAGAGCGCGAAGTTCTTCCGGAGGGAATACTCGGCGGTGAGATCGATGTAGGAGACCTTCAGGCCCCAGTTGTAGGTGCCGGCTTCGATCCCGCGGCCGGTGACGGCGGCGCGCCGCTGGCGGCCGAGGTAGTTCCAGTTCAGGCGCACGTTGTATTTTTCGCGCGAGAGACTGATGCCCCAACTGCCGCTGCGCGGGTAGTAACCCGTGAAGTTGGCGGCGGCGGGCCCGAGGAAGCGCTGGGAGCTGCCGTTGGCAAAGATCTGGATGCCGCGCGCCCAACGCGGCAGGAAGGTCAGCGCCTGCCGGTAATTGATGTCGAAGCCTTCCGAGCGCACGGTGCTCTCGAGATTGTGCTGGGTGGCGACCTCGAACGGATCGTAGAGCACCGGATCGAGACCGTAGAGGGAGAGAAACTCCGGCGTGGCATCGAAGGTCGTGGCGCCGAAAAAGTTCTCGATGTTGCGGCGGAACGCACTCACGGACAGCAGGCCGACCGGCTCCAGGTAGTATTCGAGCGAGACCTTGGCGGTCTTCGCGCTCCAGGCCTTGATCGCGACGTTGTTGACGGTGATCCGGTTGGTCGGGCTGGCCGGAGACTCGACGTCCGGGAGCGTGATGCCGCCCGAATACTGGTTGAAACTGGGCCGGCCGACGGAGGTATACCAGGCGGCACGCGCGATGAGATTTTCGGCGAGATTGTAGCTCGCGTTGATGCTCGGAAAGAGCCGCAGGTATTCTTTCTCCGCCTTGGCGCCGCGGTCGATGAGCGTGAGGCGCGCGATGCCGAGCGGGTCGCTCGCGATCGTGAGCGGGCGGCCGTTGGATCCGAGGACAACCTGGCCGGCGGCGTTGCGCTGGAGATTGCGCGTCGGATCGTTGAGCGGGCCGGCGGCATCGATGTTCGTCTGCTCGGCGCGCAGGCCGCCGGTGAGTTTCAGCCGGCGCTCGAAGAACTGCGCGTCGCCGCGGAGATAGGCCGAGGAGATTGTCTCGCGCGACAGTTTCGAGTTGTTGATCTGCGAGCGGTAGAGGGTGTTTTCGTCGAGGACGAAGTAGCCCGGATTGCTCCCGTAGAGATCGAGCGTTTCCTCATTGCTGACCCATTGCACGCGGGGCACGCCGAAGAGACCGGCGCGCTGGTAGTAGTGTTGGTCGTAAACGCGGGCGGCGCTGTCGTCGCTGCCGACGGGGGTCGTGGAAACGCGGCCGTCGGGGCCGACGTAGTTGACGGAATGGTTCGCGGTGCGGTTATCGCTGCGGGATTGGCGCACATCCAGGCCGGCCTTGAGCGTGAGCGGGAAACGCAGGTCGAGATCGCGGCGCAGGTTGGCGAAGGCGGTGTTCTGGACGTTGCGCGACCTCTGCGGGCTGCCGGCGGCGGTGCTTAGCGCGTAGTTGCCGATATCATACGGGTTGACGGGCGCCCCGGTGACGCCGTCCGTCACGGTGATGACGTTGGGCCGCAGGTAAAAAATCTCGTCGAATGAAACTGTCACACCCGTGCGCCGCGCTAGCGTCGAGCCCCAGCGACCCTGGTCGATGTTGCGGAAACGGTTTTGCGCGTGCGACGTGCCGAGGCCCGCTTCCGCTTTCCACACCGGGCCGTCGTGGCGGTAGGTCAGCGTCGGCATGAACGTCCGGCTGTAACGGTGGTTGCCGCCGTTGGAGAGACGGATTTCGCCGGCGCCGGC
>JANPIT010000686.1:0-11306 GCA_031425115.1 Opitutaceae bacterium
CATCGACCACGCGCGCCATGGCGTCCGGCCGCGTATCGCGCTCAAACGCGGCCAACTCTTGCGGCGTTGGCGGCAGCCCCGTGAGGTCGAACGACAGCCGCCGCAACAGCGCCGCGCGCTCCGCATCGGGCGCCGGCTGCAGGTCTTTCGTTGCCCATTGCGCGGCGATGAAGCGATCGATGTCCGTGCGCGGCCAGCCCTTCGCGGCGCTCGCGGCCGGGGTCGGCACCGACGATTTCGCCGGCGGCACAAAGGCCCAGAATTTGCGGCCTTCCTCGATACTCAGCCCGACTTGGCGAGGTCGTGCACCCGCGGCGGCGGTGGTGGATGTCGTCGTCGCCGGGGCCGGGGCGCCGCGTTTCACCCACTCTTCTAGTAGCGCGACCTCCTCGCGCGGGAGCGCGGTTTTCGGGGGCATCGCCTCGAATTCTACCCCGCTGTAGCGCACTGCCTTGATCAGCGCACTTTCGTCTACTTTCCCCGGCACAAGCGCGGGACCGGAGTCGCCGCCGTGCAGCCAGCCGTCCGACGAATCGAGGCGCAGACCCGCTTTGACTTTTTTCTCCTCGGAGTGGCACTCGTAACAGCGCTCGATCAGCAGGGGCCGAATCTTCTTTTCGAAAAACTCGATGTCCCCGGCGTCCGCCCCGCGCGCCAATCCCGCCATGAGCAAGGCTCCGCCCAACAGCGCGACGCATTTAAACGGGTGAGACATGGGGTGAACGGGGGGCCTGCCGCCAGTGACCCGAAAGGGGAAACCACCGCGGTCCCACAGCGAAAGCCAGCCACTCCGCGAAATCAAGTGGCGTTCGCTTCCGTATTCGCTCCAACCCGCCGATCGAGCCTCCCTACCACGCTTGCAGTGCATCGCGCGGCCCGGCGGATCAAACCCACGCCGTTCCTATCTTTCGTGCGTTTCTCTGTCTCGATCGCGACAGAGAAACGCACGAAGCGACGTGACCCACGATAACGTCCCACCCGCGTCCTATCTTGAGAACATGCCCTTCTTAGGGGTGAAGTTCGCCCCGGACATTCCCCTGGGCCCGGCCGAATGGAACAACAGCCCCGTTTCCATCCATGCGTTTCGATGTCTCGATCGAGACATGGAAACGCATACGGACCCACTTGCGCGGCTTGAGGCGGCAAAGCCGCTTACCTCGCTTTGGATTCGGCTTGGGCTGAATCCGGGCGCAGCGCCGCAATCGACTCCCCGCGCACGAACTCCGGCATGATCAGGCTGCCTCGTTGCGTGACCGGATTACCCTCGAGAAGCTCGAGCACCGGGCGCAGCAAACTCTTCGCCATGATGTGCGGCGTCGCCACGTAGCGCGCTGCCACGGGCACGACAAAAGCCAGGAACGGATCGTCGTCGCGCGAGATCAACGAGATTGCCTCCGGCACGCGCACGCCTGCCTGCGCGAGCCGGCTCGCGACCGCTAGATAATAGTGCGGGTGCACAATCAGCAGCGCCGTCGGCGCCGGCTGGAGTTTCAGCATGCGTCGCACCGCCAGTGCCACGCCACCGACGGTATCCTCGTGGTAGAGGACCACGGCCTCCGCGTCGGGGTGGCGCGATTGTTTTACGCCTTCGACAAATCCCGCCTCGCTCGCGAGATCGCCGGCCCGCCGCGATTTCTGCGTCAGCATCGCCAGGCGCCGATGGCCGAGCCCGAGCAACACCCCCGCCGCATGCCGGCACATCGCCCGGTGATCGAGATCGCGGAACGGGAGGTCGATTCCCGGATGCGTCGAACCCGCGACGATGCACGCGATCGCGTTCTTGCTGAACCAGCGCTGCACATGCTCGCCCGCCAGCATGAGGATCCAGCAGCCATGCGGATTCCGCGTTACTAGTTTCTGCAACGCCCGCCCCGGATTGGCCGAGAAGTAATGATGCCCGTGAAACACGCGCAGCCGCACGCCACGCTCGCTCAGTAGCGAGCGCATGTCGTCGATCCACAAGCTCTGCAACGGGCGCAGTCGCTCGATCGGCTCGGGTGTCAGCAAGGCCACATCCTGCGCCCGCGGCCGCGCCGCTCGAGTCGCGGCACCGGGCAGGATCTGGTTACCTGCCCCGTGAACCGGCCGGATGCGGCCGTTCGTCCTCATCTGCGCCAGCGCCGCGCGCAGCGTGTTGCGGCTCACCTGCAGCAACTCGCACAGCGAACGCTCGCTCGGCAACCAGTCGCGCCACGCGCCCGCATCGATCTGCGCGTTGAGAAATGAGACCGTCTGCGCGACGAGCGACTGGCGTTGGGGTAGGCTGTGCGACGGCACGGCGGCGGAGTTTTTTGGAAGCGTCTCGGAAATCGAGCGGAAACACTCGGTCACCGCGGACCCCACCGCTCTCACCGCTGCGGCGTCACCCGCACCACCGCGGGCGTGCGCACGCCAGGCCGGATTTCCCCGCTCGGGATCACGATCGCATCGCCCCACACCACCGCGGTCGTCGTCACCTGTGGCGACGTCGCCGCTGGCGCGGTGGCCCCGACGCGCCAGGTGTCACGCTGGGTATGATACGCGAACACCTCGCGACCAAAGCCGGGATGGCTCTCATAAATCGTCCGCTTCGCGGCCATCTTCTCCGCGATCTTCGCTTCGAAACTCGCGCGCTCCGCCACCGCGCCTGCCCCATGCCCGCGGCGCAGCGATTCGATCGCGAGATCGAGCGACTCGAGTTCGAGAAACTGCTCCCCGCGATCGCCGCCCCAGATGAATATCTCGGAATCCCCCACCGCCGCCGCGGTCCCCGCCATCACGCTCACGCCGTCGCCGTGGCCCACGGCCGCCAACGCGCGCCAGCTTCGCGCGGTGGGATCGTAAGCGTAGGCATCGGTCAACACGCGCGTGCGCTGGCCCGGTTGCGGCAGCCGGCCACCGAAGAGAAAAAACTCCTCTCCGTTTGCGCCGCGCTGGCCCGCCGCCACCGGCAATACGCGGGGCGGTCCCGGCCACGCCGGCAGCAACCGCCACTTGAATTCCAGCGGCCGTTCGCGTTTCGAGAGATCGAGCGCCCAGAACACCGTGGTCGCCATCGCCCCTTTGATCACGTGTTGCCCGCCGGCCAGGTAGAACGTGGTCCCGACGAGCGCGCCGGCCATGTTTGCCAGCGGTTCCGGTAGCGAGGGAAGCATCGTCGTGCGGATCTCCCGCGCGTCCGCGTCCCACGTCAGCATAAATACATCGGCGTAACACTGCTCAGCGTCAGAGCCGCCCGCGCAGACAACGCCTGCCGGCGTGCTCACGCTCACCCCGTATCCAATCGGGCGGGGCAAACGAAAGGTCTTGTCCGTCACCCAGCGCGCAGGTCCTCCCGCTGGTTGCTCAAGCACCCAAATATCATCCCACCACACCTTCGCGCCGCCCTCCCACGGCATGCGGTCGGGAAAGTTCGCTCCTCCTGCGACGATCAAGACATCCCCGTGCACGCCCACAAACGGGCTCGCGACGCCCGGCTGCCGCGTCTGCCCCGCCGCGGGCGGCAGCGGTGGCAGTTCGTCCCATTTCAAATGGGTGGTCTGACCACTGGCGCCGCCGAGACACGCGAGAAAAACACCCAAGGCGGAGACGGCGTGGCGCAACATGCCACGACGTTTCCGAAAAGCTGCTCCAAGTCTGCTCAATTCATCACCGTAGCCTACGCGCCCTCCACGTTCCCGTTGACCAAACGCCCGCTCACGCGCCGATGAGCTGGCCTTCGGCCGGACGCTTCCTACCTTCGCGGCGCTCCCGTGGAATTTCTCCGCCGCTTCTCCCCTCCTCCTCCGCAATTGCGCTCTCACCCTCGTCTCTTCGCCGCCGGTTGCTTCCTCGCCGCCTTGGCCAGTCTCGCGGCGAAACCGCTGCCGGTGCCTTTCGAGAGCGACTATCAGGCGGAGATCTGGGGGCTCGAGGAACGGTTTCCCGAGAATTCCTGTTCGGGCATCGTGCTGGCCTCGGATGGTTATATGTGGATCGGGACGTTCCGCGGACTCGTCCGCTTCAACGGCCGCGATTTTCTGCCGTGGGCGCCTGCGACCATGCCCGAGCTGAAGTCCACCGGGGTCGTGAACCTGCATCACGACCGCCAGGGTCGGATTTGGATCAGCACGATGGAGGGCTTGGTGATGAACGACGGCGCGACGTGGCGACGCTGGGGCGTGGCCGATGGCTGGGACGACCCCGCGGATTTCGTGCGCAGTTACGCTGAAGATGGCAAAGGCGGGTTCGTGCTCACCCGCTTCAGTGGCCGCGTCGTGCGCTTCGAGGGCGGGAAATTTCACCCGTTGCCCACGCCCCCCGGTGTGGGCGGTGCGCTGTGCGCGTTCGACCGCGAGGGTGCACTTTATGGCTACCGGCCCGGCTTCGTCGGCTGGTATTCGGGCGGCGAGTGGCGACGCCTCGAGGGCGAAACGAACCTCGCGGCCCGCGCCGTCGGCGTGGGCCAGACGCGCGACGGACACGCACTGATTGTCTGCCGCGACGAAATCCTCCGTCTCCGCGGCGGCCGCGTCGTCGCCCGCCTGCCGCTGACGCGAATGGTGAGCAATTTCTGGCAGCTCGCCGAAGATACCGCGGGTAATCTGTGGCTCCCCGCCGTCGAAGCCGGCGTGTATCGGATCCGACCCGACGGTGCTACGCGCCAGTTTCTCAAAGCCGATGGGCTCGCGCATTCCGGCGGCACCCGCGTCGTCTATCCCGCCGACGACGGCAGCGTGTGGATCGGCAGCGGCGTGGGCGGGCTCGCGCGATTTCGACCCGTGCGCTTTCGCTACCTTGGCGACGAGGAAGGCCTGGGCGACCGCGAGGTGCTGACGCTGACCGCGCTGCGCGATTCCCGCATCCTCTTCACCCCTCACGGCGGGGGTCTGAGATACTTCGACGGCATCAACACCGTGCGCCCATTCTCCTTCAGCGGATCGCCCAGCACGTTGTATCGCGCCGTGCTGCGCACTCGTGACGACACGGTTTGGCTCGGCGCTTTCGGCAAAGGTCTGTGGCGGCTCGACGGCTCCACGCTCTCCGCCGAGGCGACGAGCATCATCGAGCCGACTGAAACCATCAACACCCTGTTCGAAGACTCGCGCCAGCGCCTGTGGGTCGGCGGGGACCGGCACGTCGTGGTGCGCGAGAACGGCGTGTTTCGCGAGGTGCCGTTTCCCGCCGGGACGCAGGGCCGCCGGCCCACGCTTTTCGCCGAGCGGCGCGATGGCACGGTGCTGCTCGCGCGCCATCACGAAATCTACGCCTTCGACGGCGCCGGCTTGCGCGCGGAGCCGGTCGCCCGCCTGCCCTTCGAGTGGCGCGTTTCCACCCTCCTGCTCGACGCGCGCGACCGGCTCTGGATTGGCACGGCAGGCCACGGCCTCAGTGTGTTTCACGAGGGAAAACTCCACCGCCTCCACCCTGATCGCGGACTCCCGGGTGCGGCGATCGGCGCGCTGGTGCAGGATGACCACGGACGCTTGTGGTTCGGTTCCGGCCGCAACGTCGTGCGCGCCGACCCCGAGGAATTGTGGGCAATGGCGCAGGATCGAGAACGCCAGCCGACCTTCCAGATCTTCGACCGGGACGACGGCATGCGCGATCTGGATTTCCCCTACGGCACACAGCCCAACGTGACCAAGGATGAGCGCGGCCGGCTCTGGTTCGCGTTAATCCGCGGCGCCGCGATGGTGGATCCCGCCAGCATCACCCTCAACGAGCGGCCCCCCAAAGTCGTCATCGAATCGATCAGCTACGTGCCCGACGGCGCGGTGCGCCCCGTCGAACTGCCGGTTCTCGCGGACCAGCCATTGCTATCGTTGCCCGCCGGGAGCCGGATGATCCGCATCAATTATGCGGCACTGGATTATTTCGCGCCGCGCAAACAGCGCTTCCGCGTCCGCCTCAATGGTGCGGCGCAGGAGTGGCAGGACATGCAGGGCGAGACCAACGTCAGTTTTCACGAGCTGGCGCCCGGCGGGCACAGCATCCACGTTCAGGCGTCGGGCAGCGACGGCGTCTGGAACCGCACCGGCGCGCAGCTGGCATTCGAACTCGCACCCTTCTACTGGCAGACGACCTGGTTTCGCACCGTCGCCACGCTCAGCCTCCTGGGGCTGGTTGCCGGGACCGCGTGGCTCGCGACGCATCGCCGCATGCGCGTCGCGGAGAACACGCTCGATCGCGAACGCCGGCTGGCGGAAGCCCAGGCGCGGCTTGGCCTCGTGCTGGAAAACACGAGCGACTTCGTGGCGTTTGCGGACAAGGCCGGCAGGCTGGCGTATGTCAACCGCGCCGGCCGCGCGCTCGTCGGCCTCGCGACCGAAGCGGACGTGCGCACCACGCCGGTCGCGAATATTCTGCCCGGATGGGCGCAACAGGAGCACGCCGCCGTGGCGCTGCCGGGCGCCATGCACGCGGGCACGTGGTCGGGCGAGTCCGCGCTGCTGCATCGCGATGGACGCGAAATTCCCGTCTCGCAGGTGCTGATCGCGCATCGCTCGGCGGACGGCGCACTCGACTTCACGTCGATGATCGCGCGCGATATTTCGGCCGCGAAGCGCCACGCCAAGGTGCAGGACGCGCTGCGCGAACTGGCCACCTCGCTCACCGCCGCACTCGAGCCGCCGTCGCTGGGTCGCACCGTGGCCGCGGCGTGCCGCACGCTTTTTGCCCCCGACGCGTTTTACCTCGTTCTGCTCGAGCCGGACGGCGAGGTCGCGCTCACCGCCTACATGGAGGACACCGCCCCGGGCGAGACCTCGCCGCAACCCGTGCTGTCGCATCTTCACACCCTGAGCCCGCACCTGCAGCCCGTGTTGCGCGGTGAGCCATTGCTCTTGAATCGCGCGGATCCAAACACGCCCGACTTCGGCCCGGCGTCCTTGCCCTGGGGATACACCGAGCGCCGCAGCCTCTCCATCATGTATGCGCCGGTGCGCTGGGAAGCTCGCGTGATCGGCATCCTGTCGCTGCAAAGCTACACGCCCGGCCGCTATGGCGCTTCCGATCTCGAGCAATTCCAGACCCTCGCCAACCATTGCGCCGCCGCCATCGCCCGCATCAATGCCGAGGCCTCGCTGCGCAAAAACGAAGAGCGCCTTCGCCTGGCGATGCAGTCGGCCCGCATGGGGTCGTGGGAAATCGACCTCGCCACCAACCGGCTCCTCGCCTCGGCCGAGGCGGCCGCCGTGTATGGGCTTTCCGGAGACGCCCTGTCCGGTTCGCCGACCAATCTCGCGACCGGCGTCGCCGAGCCGGAGGCCGGCATCCTGCGCGATCTTCTCTACCACTTGCTCCAAGGCACCACGCTCGACATCGACCACATGCATCGGTTGATCCTGGCCGACGGCACGGAACGTTGGCTCGAGTTAAAGGGCCGCCGTGAGCGCTCCGCGGAGCCAGGCAGCCGCGGCCGCATCATCGGCGTGACCACGGATATCACGAGCCGCCAGCGCGCAGAGGCCGAGCGCGCCAAGCTCGAGGAACAACTGCGCCAGTCGCAGAAACTCGAGGCGATCGGCACGCTGGCCGGCGGCATCGCCCACGATTTCAACAACATCCTGACGGCGATCCTGGGCAACGCGGACCTCGCGACGTTTGACGTTGGGCCCGATCACCCCGCCCACGAGTTCCTCGAGAAGATCAAGCAGTCCGGCCAGCGCGCGCGCGACTTGGTGCGCCGGATCCTCGCCTTCAGCCGCCCCCACGAGACGCACCGCCAGCCCACCGCGTTGCCCCCGGTCGTCGAGGAAGTCGTGAAGCTGCTGCGTTCCACCATTCCAGCCAGCGTCGAGATCACAGTCCGCGCCGCGCCCCAAACTCCCCTCGTCGAAGTCGATAGCACGGAACTGCACCAGGTCTTGCTGAATCTCGGCACCAACGCCGCGCACGCGCTGGCCGGCCGGCCCGGTCGCATCGATTTTCATCTGGCCGAGCACCACATTGAGGCGGACGAGAAAAGAGAACCCATCGGCTTGAAGCCGGGGCGCTACGCGCGCCTCACCGTGAGCGATAACGGCCAGGGCATCCCCGCCGAAATCCTCCCGCGCATCTTCGACCCGTTCTTCACCACCAAGGGCCCGGGCGAAGGCACCGGACTCGGCCTCTCCGTGGCTCATGGCATCGTGCGGGCCAGCGGCGGCACCATCACGGTGCAGAGCACCGTCGGCACCGGCACGGCCTTCGAGCTATTCCTGCCCGCAGCGCTTGAAGCCGCCCCCGTCGAGCGACCCGCGGGCGCAGTCGCGGCGAAGCCCAGCGCGCCGCCGGCCAAGCCAGGCCAGCGCCTATTGCTGGTGGACGACGAAGAGCTGCTCGTGTTTGCCGCGGAAAAAATTCTCGCCCGCTCCGGCTACACCGTAACCTCCTTCACGCGACCGCTCGCCGCGCTGGCCGCGTTCCGCGCCGCGCCTGAGCGCTTCGATCTCGTCGTATCCGATTTATCGATGCCCGAGATGTCCGGGATCGCGCTTGCCTCCGAGCTGCTACGCCTGCGCCCTGAACTGCCGGTGGTGCTCATCTCTGGCTACCTGCGCCCCGCGGACCGCGAGGCCGCCCGGATTGTCGGCATCCGCGAGATCATCGAAAAACCGATGACGCCGCAGGACCTGTTGCCGGTCATTGCGCGCTTGGTCGGAACGCGCCCTGGGAAATGACTTCATCCTAGAAAACGCCATTGAAACGCGGAGGACGCGGAGACCGCAGAGGAGACTACCCGGGTTTTTCGCGGCGAGGCCCTTCACCCGGCAGGTGAGTAATCCGAACACTGGATTCTCTTTCGTTCTGCTCCGTGTCCTCCGCGCGCTCCGCGTTTCAACTGCCGAATTTAGGTTCATAACAGGCCGCGGCCGCAAATACCGCGCGAAGTGGTGCCACAATCACACCACGGGTTTGGGGTTCCGCGCGCCACCGCTCCCGCCGCCAATGGAAGCCCGCCCACCGGCTGGTTGCCGGCGGTGCGTTCCCTCGACCTCCCGCCTGCACTTCGCCGGTCAAACCCTGTTTCATGAAAACTTCCTGCCTTCCGCTGGTCCGTCTTCTTTGCGCGGCGCTCGGCCTCCTCGTATCACTGTCGTCAGCCCCGCGCCTGTCCGCGCAAACGGCTTCCGGCGTCGTCGAGGGTCGCGTCTACAACGTCGCCACGGGCAGCGCATTGGTGAATGCGCGCGTCACCCTCGAGGGTATCGCACGCGAAACCATCACCGACGCTGCGGGCGAATTTCGTTTTGCGGGCGTGCCCGCCGGCCCGGTCAATGTGAGCGTCGCTTACCTCGGCATGACGGCGCAGAAAGCCGCCGTAACCGTCGCTGCGGGCGCGGCGGTGCGTCGCGAGTTCGAACTGGTGCTCGAAAACACCACGCGCAACACCGCCGCCGGTGAGACCGTGAAACTCGACGCCTTCACCGTGGTCGTCGATCGTGAGATGAGCGCCCAAGCGATCTCGATGAACGAGCAGCGCAACGCCCCCAATATCAAAAACGTCGTCGCCATCGACGAGTTCGGAGACCGCGGGGCCGAGAATATCGGCGAATTTCTCCTCTTTCTTCCCGGCGTCTCGATCGAGACTTCCGGCTCCGAGCCCACGAGTGTTTCGCTGCGGGGATTTCCCGGCAATAACTCCGGCCTCACCGTCGATGGCGCCGAAATGGCCGGCTCATTCACGGATAACAGCCGCTCGCTCGACCTCCGGGAAGTGCCGATGAACAACATCGCCCGCGTGGAAGTCACCAAGGTTCCCACGCCCGACATGCCGGCCTCTGGTCTCGGTGGTTCCATCAATCTCATCAGCCGGTCCGGCTTCGAAGCCCGCAAACCGAAACTGAACATCAACGCCTACACCCAGTTTCACAGCCGCAATGGCATCACGTTCGACGGCGGTTCGCGCAACCAGGCCAAGGAGACGAGCCCCGACTTCATCGCGCCCTCCTTCGAGTTCAGTTACCTTCATCCCGTCACGAAGAATTTCGCCTTCACCGTCGGTGGCAGCCGCACTTTCCGCGCGAAGCCGATGGAGGGCGGCACCAAGCAGACCGACGAAACCGCCGAGTGGAATTTGGTCACGCTCGCCCAGCGCATCAGCCAGTGGAACAGCCTCGCGCAGACGTTCACCACCCTGCAGGGCCAGCTCGGCTTCGACTGGCGTATCAGCCCCAAAACTACCATTTCCGCCAGCGCCCAGTATCGGGACTACAACCTCTACATCACGCGCAGCGTGCTCGGCTTCACCTATGGCGCCGCTGCCACCGGCGGCCCGACCTTTGTGCAGGGCGCACCGGCCGGCATGGGCAGCGTGACCATGAACGGCAGCGGCGAAAACGTCGACGTCATCACCGAGACGAAACACTACACGCTCAAACTACGGCACCGCGGCGACGTCTGGCGCTTTGACACGGGCGGCTACACCTCCACTTCCGCCTCCGACCGCCCCGACATCGACGAAGGGATGTTCAACATCACGCCCTCTACGATTACCAACGTCATTATCCGCGGTGACGATATTCCTTCGGATGGCGGCATCATTCCCACGCGTTACTCCGTCACGAGCCGCACTGGCCAGCCGGTCAATTTCTACGATGGCGCGAATTACGCCATGGACAGCACATTCACCAACCAGGTCGATTGGAACACGCAGAAGTTCGGCACGCGCGCCGACCTCGGCCGCGATTTTACCGCGGGCCGACTGCCGCTCACGCTCAAGCTCGGCGCCGCCGTCGACACCATGCACCGGGACCAACGCCGCTATCCGCGCACGTGGTTGTTTCGTCCCAACGGTGCCTCCGACATTCCCTCCCGCCTCGCGGGCCGTTTCGATGTTTTTGACGAGGCGTTCATCGCCGACGCCGCGACCTTTTACGGCCAGCCCGTCCGCTGGATCAGCGGCAAGAAAGTCTACGAGCTCTACCGCCAGCAACCGTCCTGGTTCGTCGAAGACGCCGCCGCTTCGCATCAAACCCGCGTCACAAATTCCCGGGAGTTCACCGAAACCGTCTCCGCCGGCTATATCCGCGCGGACACCCGTCTCCTCGAAAATCGACTCTGGCTGGTCGCCGGCGTGCGCTACGAGCGCACCGACAACAAAGGCAGCGGCGCACTCGACGATCCCAATGCGCAATACCAGCGCAACGCCGACGGCACGTTTGTCCGCAACGCCGCCGGCGCGCGCGTGCTGAAACCGGGTGACGCTCTCACGCTCCGCCGCCTCCGCTACACCGAGCGCGGCGCGCGCCTGAAACGGAATTACGACGGGTGGTATCCGAGCCTCAACACCACGTATAACATTTCCGACAGCCTCGTCGTCCGCGGTGCCTTTGCGCGCACCATCGGCCGGCCAAACGTTAATT
>JANPIT010000687.1:0-1812 GCA_031425115.1 Opitutaceae bacterium
CGCCGTCGGTCAAGGCGTGGGGCGATTACTGGTTGGTCGGAGTGGCCATGCCGTTCCAGCTGAGCAGCGCTTCGAAGCTCACCATCGGCTTTGCTTACACGGAGGGCACGCAGGCCTACACGAAGGCGGGTAGCTTTCCGAAGTCGGTCAACGGCGCCGCGGTAGGTCGCGGCGTGGTGACGCTCTCTTATTCGCACTCGTTCTGAGTCCCGCGCAGCTGCAGCGGCTCGTGAAGCCCGCGCCGTTTGGCGCGGGCTTTTTTGTGTAATGAGCTGCCGTAGCTCCGGACGTAAGGGAACGCTCGTCGGTCCACTCGCTCACGCTCGCGGCTACAGCTTCGATCGCAAATGCAGCGGCATTATGTCCCCTTGAAGAAAAAACTAACTGGATTCCCGGGCACACGTGCGCGAACGTAGCCGGCTATGAAAGTCGGCATCGTCGGCGCCTCCGGCTACTCTGGTGAAGTCCTGGTCAAACTCTTGCTCGGTCATCCGCGCGTGACGCTCGCCGCGGTGACGTCGCGCAGCCAAGCGGGCAAGTCCCTTGCCTCCGTGATTCCGTCGGTGCGCGGCGCCGACCAAGGCCTCAAGTTCACCGACTCCGATCCGGCGGCGCTCGCCGCGAGCGACATCGATCTCTTCTTCCTCGCGCTGCCGCATGGCGCGGCGGCGACCTATGCCAAGGTGCTGGTCGCGGGCGGCAAACGGGTGATCGATCTCAGTGCCGATTTCCGTATCGCCGATCTCGCGACCTACCAGAAATATTATGGCGAGCACCATGCGCCCGACCTGCTCGCGTCCGCGCGGTTCGTGTTGCCCGAACTGACACCCCCGACTTGGAAAAAAGAAGCGAAGCTCATCGCCGCGCCCGGCTGCTATCCCACGAGTGTGTTGGTTCCGCTCGTCCCGCTCTTGAAAGCGAACGTGATCACGCGCGAACACATCGTCGTGAATTCCTACAGCGGCGTCAGCGGCGCCGGCAAGAAAGCGGAGGAAATGTATCTCTTCGTGGAGCGCGCGGAGAGCATCAAGGCCTACGGCCTCACCAAGCACCGGCATCTCGCGGAGATCGAGGAACAGCTAGCGCTGCACACGGGCGCAAAAACCGTCATTCAGTTTAACCCGCATCTCGCGCCAATGCGGCGCGGCATCGCCACGACGATCACCGTCCCCGGCACGCCGGGCGCGACGATCGAGCAACTCTACGCGGCGTGGAACGCCGTCTACGCGAATCGGCCCTTCGTGCAGCTATTGCCGACGGGCGAGACGCCCGACACGGCGCACGTCGTCGGCACCAATCGCGTGGATATGTCCGCGGTGCACGATCCGCGCACCGGAAATTTTGTGATCACCGCGGCCGAGGATAACCTCGTGAAAGGCGCCAGCGGTCAGGCCGTGCAGATCATGAACTTGTGGTGCGGGTTCGAGGAGACGGCGGGCCTTGTTTGATTTTGGATTTTGGATTGGGGATTTTGGATTGGAAGGGCGGACGCGGCTCGGTGTTTCCGGTGCGATCCGAAATCCAAAATCTGGAATCCAAAATCCAAAATGCAGCTGAGCGCGCTTAGCTGCGATAGTCCGCGTTCTCGCTCACGTATTCGTGCGTGAGGTCGCCACCGATGACAGCGGCGGACGCGGCGCCGTTGCCGATGTCGATCTCCAGCTCGACGGCGCGTTCGTGGGGCGGAAAGTCGATCGGTGCACTGAACATCGCGTCGGGCGTCGGCTTGCTCTGATACAGCTCCGCGCCCCGCAAATGCGCAACCAGTGCGCTTTCCTTCGACGGATCGAGTTGGAAAACGCCATTGGCGAA
>JANPIT010000688.1:0-5358 GCA_031425115.1 Opitutaceae bacterium
CTCCAGGCCGCCGAAGGCGATCTCGACGCCGCCGAACGCGGGATCATCTACATCGACGAAATCGACAAGATCGGCCGCAAGAGCGAGAACCCGTCGATCACGCGCGACGTCTCGGGCGAAGGCGTCCAGCAGGCGCTGCTCAAGATTCTCGAAGGCACGACGTGCAACGTCCCGCCGCAGGGCGGCCGAAAGCATCCGAATCAAGAATACATCCAGATCAACACCTCGAACATCCTGTTCGTGTGTGGCGGCGCGTTCGTTGGCCTTGATTCGATTGTGCAGCGGCGGATGGGCACGCGCAGCCTCGGCTTCTCATCGATCTCCGCGCAGCACGACGCGGCGCTCAGTCCCGACCAGATGATGAAGTCGCTCGCGCCCGAGGATCTCATCCGTTTCGGCATGATCCCCGAATTTATCGGTCGTCTCCCGATTATATCGATTCTCGATCAACTGGCGGTGGCCGATCTGGAAAAGATTTTGCTGCGGACCAAGAACGCGATGGTGAAGCAGTATGCGAAGCTGTTCGCGATGGATGGCGTGCGGCTCCGCCTCACGCCGGATGCCGTGAAGGCGATCGCCGCCAAGGCGATCGAGCTCAAGACGGGCGCACGAGCCCTGCGCGCCATCATGGAAAACCTCATGCTCGAGGTGATGTATGAGTTGCCGCAGCGCGACGACGTGGTGGAAGTCGTCATCGATTCTGCCGTCGTAGCCGGCCGCCGGAAGCCGACGCTGCGTCGCGCCAGCAAAACGGAGCCGAAGCAGGACGCGGCCTGAGCGGGCTGAGGCGGCTGACGGTTAAGCGCGAAGGCGCGAAGAGGTGCGAAGGTTCGCAAAGACCGGCGCAGCGGGTTTGCGAACGCGACCTGCTTCAGGCTCGCTTGAGCGGAGAAGGATGAAACTCTCCGGCCGCGGAACGTATTCTTTGCGTTTCTTGGCGATTCCTTCGCGTCTTTGCGCTCTGTCCGGTTCTGTTTCGGTTCCGGATCACCAGTGTGCGTAGTCGCCCTTGTCGAGGGCCTTCGCGAACTCGACCAAGAGTTGCACGCAGCGCTCCACGTCCTCGAGGTCGACGACCTCACTCGGGGTGTGCATATAGCGCAGCGGAATGCTGATGAGGCCCGTGGCCACGCCGCCGCGGCCCATCTGAATCGCCCGAGCATCGGTGCCCGTAGGACGAGGGTCGGCCTCCACCTGGAACGGGATCTTGGCTTTCCGGGCCGCCTTGAGCAGGCGATCGTAGATCTTGGGATTGATGTTGGCGCCGCGACAGAGAATTGGGCCGCCGCTGAGCTTCGTTTCGCCGAATTTACGGTTGTCGCAATCGGGGTGGTCGGTCGCGTGGCCGACATCGATGGCAATGGCGATGTGCGGGTTTACTGAATACGCCGAGGTGGTCGCGCCCCGGACGCCGATTTCCTCTTGGGAGGTGGCGACGCTCACGATCTTGGCGGCGAAGGTTTTCTTCTCACGCGCGAGACGAATCAGCGTTTCCCCTACAATGTAGGCGCCGACCTTGTTGTCGAAAGCACGGGCGGTCCCGATGCTGCCGTGGATCATCTCGAGTTCGTGGTCGTAAGTGGCGACGTCGCCGATCGCGACGCGGTCGAGCGCCTCGCTCTTGGACCGGGCCCCGATATCGATCCAGATTTCGTGTTTCTTGGGGACCTTCTTTCGATCCTCTTCATCCATGAGGTGGATGGCGCGTTTACCGGTGACGCCTTTCACCGGTCCATTGGCCGTTTGCAGAATA
Organism: Opitutaceae bacterium; assembly: GCA_031425115.1. Lineage (GTDB taxonomy): Bacteria > Verrucomicrobiota > Verrucomicrobiia > Opitutales > Opitutaceae > ER46. The sequence continues at coordinate 1,754 of JANPIT010000688.1, forward strand.
ACGCGACGACCAGAGATCACACTCAGATCGTGGCCCCCGATCGTGTCGAAATAAAGGAAGCCGTCTTTGTTGGCGTAGGTGATGATGAGGCCGAGTTCGTCCATGTGGCCGGCAAGCATCAGCACGGGGTCGCCCTTGGGATTGAGGGTCGCGATCCGGTTGCCCATGGCGTCGCCGGTGTAAGAGGCGGCCGCCGGTTTCACGTGGCGATCGAAGACCGCCTGAGCTTCGCCCTCGTAGCCGGAGGGCGAGCGCGCGTGGAGGAGTTCGGCGAGGAACGCCGGGACTTTGTAGATCGACATGGGTTTTAGTCTCGCGCTGTCGGGTGCCGGCGCAAAACGTTTTTGTCGAATGACGATTTATCCTGCCATCGACATCAAGGGTGGCCGCTGTGTGCGGCTGACGCAGGGCCGCGCTGATCAAGAGACGGTGTATGCGGCGAATCCCGCCGATGTCGCGTCGCAGTTTCACGCGGCAGGCAGCGAATGGGTGCACGTCGTGGATTTGGACGGCGCGTTTGCGGGCGAGCCGCAGAATCTCGCGGCGGTGCAGGCCATCGCCGCGCTCGGCATGAAGGTGCAACTCGGCGGGGGATTGCGCACACGGGCGGCGGTGGAACGAGCGCTGGGCTTTGGCGTGGTCCGCGTGGTGATCGGCACGCGCGCGGCCGAGAGCGAGGCGTTTGTCGGCGAGCTGGTGCAGGCCTTCGGTGAGAAAATCGCGGTCGGAATCGACGCGAAAAATGGCCAAGTCGCGGTGAAGGGATGGGTGGCGACGGCAGCGATGAGCGCACTGGAGTTGGCCACGCGCATGGACGCGCTCGGGGTGCGAACGCTGATTCACACGGATATTGGCACCGACGGCATGTTGACGGGGCCGAATTTCGCGGCGCAGGAAGCCATGCTGGCGGCCGGGAAATTCCGCGTGATCGCGAGCGGGGGAGTGAGCCGGCGCGAGGATGTCGTGAAACTCGCAGAGCTCGCGCGCCGTTGCGCCAATCTGGATGGGGTGATTGTCGGCAAGGCGCTTTACGAAAAGCGCGTCGACTTGCCCGACTTGCTAGCACTCGCGCGGTGAGACCCGCGTCGGTTTGTCGTCCCGTGACGACAAACTACGCGCCGCGCTGCGCGGAGATTTTTTCGGCGATCTCCTCGAGCGGATACGTGATGATCTCGGCCAGCGTCGGGTGATACCACGGCGCGCGCAGAAGATCGAACACGGTGGCCTTCATGGCGAGGGGGCCGCTGAACGCGTGGATCAATTCGCCCGCATCCTTGCCCACGATTTCTGCGCCGAGGATGCGTCCACGCTTGGGCTCGGCGATTACTTTCACGTAGCCGTAGTTTGCGTCCATCAGGATGGACTTGCCGTGATCGTTGAACGGGTAGTTGGCGCTCAGATACGCGATGCCCGCGGCATCGAGCGCTTTTTCCATGCGACCGATGGTCGCCAATTGTGGATCCGTGAAAACGATGTTGAGCAATAGACCGTAGTCGACGGGTTTGATTTTCTTCACTCCGGCGGCGTGCCGTGCGGCGAGTTCTCCCTGCTGGATCGCGATGTGCACGATCTCCGCGGGTCCGGCGCAATCACCGGCCGCGTAGATGTGCGGCGTCGTGGTTTGCTGCCAGCGGTTCGTTATGATCTGCCCGGAAGGCCGAGTGCCGACGCCCGCAGCGGCGAGGGCGAGAGGAGCGGTATTCGGTTCGCGACCGAGCGCATTGAAGAGATGCGCAGCGCGGCGGGTGATGGTCTTGCCGTCGTGGACGAACTTCACGGCGACACCGCGGCGGTCGCGAGAGATGCGTTCTAGTTGAGTGCCGGCGAAAAGTTCGATGCCCTCGTCGACAAAGGCGGTTTGGACTACGGTGGAAGCGGCGGGCGAGTGTTCGCGTAGAATATTCGCACTGCGTTGCACGAGCGTAACGCGTGTCCCGATACGGTTGAGGAATTGCGCGAGCTCACAGGCGACGATGCCGCCCCCGAGCACGACTACGCTTTTCGGCACGAAATCGAGATCCAGCACCTCATCGCTCGTCCAGCTTTCGACGTCAGCGAGTCCTGGCACTGGTGGGACGCTGACCTTCGAGCCCGTGCCGATCAGAATGTGCTTCGCGCGCACGCGGCCGCCGGTGGAGAGTTCTATGGTGTGCGAGTCCACGAAGGTGCCCTGAGCGCGGATGAGGTCGAATTTTCCATTCACCAACGCCTGCATGCGGTAGGTGGCAAACTCACCGATGATTTTGAGTTTGCGGGCATGAATGGCCTTCATGTCGGCGCGGGCCGACGGAATTTTGAGGCCGAACGTTTTTCCCTTCCGCGCGAGGTGCAGCACATCGGCAATGTAGAGCAGTGCTTTCGAAGGCATGCACCCGCGCAGAATGCAAAGCCCGCCGAGTTCCCGCGCGCCGTCGACGATGGCCGTTTTTAAGCCGAGGGAAACGGCAACGCGTGCGGCGTTGAAACCGGCACTGCCGCCGCCGAGCACGAGGAAGTCGTAGGTTTTCATGCGGGCGGGGCGGGTTCAGCGGCCTTTGCCAAAAAGCATCACATGAATCGTTTTCAGGACGATCGTGGCATCGAGGCGGAAGGAGAAGTGGCGGATGTAATAAAGGTCATACTCCAACTTGCGCACGGTGTCCTCCATGCTGGCGCCATAGGGGTAGTTGACCTGCGCCCAGCCGGTGATGCCGGGTTTTACGAGGTGACGAAAGTGATAGCAGGAAATCTCGCGTTCGTAGTCCTCGACGAGGCGATCCCATTCCGCACGGGGACCGATGAGGCTCATGTCACCGCGCAACACGTTCCACAACTGGGGGAATTCATCGATGCGGGTTGCGCGGAGAAATTTCCCCACCCGCGTGATGCGAGCGTCGCCTTGACGAGTGTAGGGGTCGCCAGAGTGGCCCGCCGCGCGCATCGTGCGGAGCTTGAGCAGGCGGAACGGGAGATGATTTTTGCCGATGCGGGTTTGCGAGAAGAAGATGGCGCCCCGGTCATCGAGCCAGATGGCGACCGCCGCCAGAGCGATCAGGGGTAACGCGAGCAGGAGGCCGAGCAGCGAGAGGACGATATCGCTGATGCGCTTGATACGCTCGAAGACGGGCTCGCGCGCGATCTGAAAACCCTCCTGGAAAAGCCACGTCTGATTGAGACGATAGAGCGGGATCTTTTGCCAGTAGACTTGGTGAAAGAGCTCGAGCGTGTAGGTGGGGACGCCGGCAAAGTAGAGTTGCACCAAGCGGCGCGAGATGGCGGGCATCAACTCACGCGCGGTCTCGCGCAGCACGATCGCCTCGACGTCAATCCGGCCGCCCTGCACGTCGTCGAGGACTTCGTTGAAGGGACGCAGCGCGGGACCGTGAGGGAGGGAGAAGGGCGGCTGCGACTCCGCGGCGGCAACCGAGAAGATTACGCGCTGCGCCATGCCCATCTTGTCGCACTCTTCCCGGAAGATATCGCAGCTGGCCCGGTCGCCGATGAAGACGACACTGCGGTCTCCGCGCGCTGCCATGGCGCGCAGATAAAATATGCGCCGATAGCTGAGCGTGAGCGGAACGAGCGTTACAAACGTCAGCACGATCACGAGGCGGCTGGATTGCAGT
>JANPIT010000689.1:0-20729 GCA_031425115.1 Opitutaceae bacterium
GTCGTCGCCGAGCCGGTCGCGCTGCCGGAAATCACCGGGGCCGAACCGGCCGCAGTGACGGTCAACGTAAAGGAGAAGGCCGCGCTGGTGCCGTTCCCGTTCGTCGCGGTGAAGGTCACCGGATAAGATCCCGCCGTGCCAGTCGCAGGCGTGCCGCTCACGAGACCCGTGCTCGTATTAAGCGTAACTGCAGAAGGCAGCGTGCCGCTCGCGAGCGCATAGCTCGTCGGGCTGCCACTCGCCGTGATCTGATAGCTAAACATCGAGCCAGTCGTCGCCGAGCCGGTCGCGCTGCCGGAAATCACCGGGGCCGAACCGGCCGCCGTGACGGTCAACGTGAAGGAGAAGGGCGCGCTGGTGCCGCTCCCATTCGTCGCGGTAAAGGTGACCGGATAGGAACCCGCCGTGCCCGTCGCGGGCGTGCCGCTTACGAGACCCGTGGTCGTATTAAGCGTGACCGCAGAAGGCAGCGTGCCGCTCGCGAGCGCATAGCTCGTCGGGCTGCCACTCGCTGTGATCTGATAGCTAAACATCGAGCCAGTCGTGGCCGAGCCGGTCGCGCTGCCGGAAATCACCGGAGCTGAACCACTCGATCCCGGGGTAACCGTCGGACTCGTCGAGTTGACGGAGCCACCGGCAAAGATGTTGGTGGCGTCATCGCGGATATTCGACGTCGCGCCACCGATGGCGACGAGCTGAACCGTGCCAGAGCCGCTCAAGGTGAGCGGAATTGTATAGACGGCCCCGGAGTTTGTAATCGTGCCGATAACCGCGTTGGCGGTGCCGGTGCGGACTACGAGGAAGTCGGAGGCGGAAACATTATTCACCAACTCACTGAAGGTAAGCGTGAGAGAAACGTTCGCACCGCTGACTGCACCCGCCGTGAAGCTCGAAATCGTAGGAACGACGAGATCCGCAGGAGGTGTGCTATTGACCGTGGTCGTGCCCGAAGCAGCGACACCCTCACCGACAAAAGCATTCAGGTTCGTGCTAGTATCCGTGATGCCTGTCCCGGAAGTCCGAATCGCACCCTGCACGGAACCATTCGTGCCCGTGTAATCGAAATCCAGACGGTAAGTCCGGGCGTCGACGGCGGAGACCGCGAGGTTGGTGGTGGCAGCGGTGCCCTGGGAGTTGATAATGAAATCCGTCACATCGACGCCCGTCACGTCTTCATCAAACGTGATCACATAGCGCGCGTGCGTCGACGTGGCATTAGCCAAGTCCAGCACGAAGCTGCTGACGCGCGGCGCCGTGGTGTCACCGCTGGCCGCGGCATTCACCGTCAGCACAAGCGTTTTGCTATCACTGCCTGCTGCGTTAGCCGCTCCGATCGCAATGTTGTAAGTGCCAGGGGTTGCGACCGAGCCGCTGATCGTGGGCGAAGCGAAGGTCAATCCCGTGGGAAGACCGGTCGCCGTAAACGACGTGGGGGAATTCGAAGCGGTGATTGTATAAGAGAACGCGGCGTTGGCCGTTACACTGGCGGTGAGCGCGCTGATGATTACTGGAGCCGTGGCGGTCGCGGCCAAATTGATTTCCTGGACACGATTGTTGTTATAGTCAGCAACGTAGAGCCGGTTGGTCGCCGAATCGCGGACGGCGTGGAACGGGAGGGCGAATTGGAGCGGGCCGGTTCCGGGTGAACCGATGGTCGTGTCGATCACGCCGGAAAGGTTGCGACGCGTCACGCGCTGCGTGCCGCCCGAGTTACCGGTCGCTTCCGCGACCCAGAGATTGGTGCCATCCAGGCTCAGACCAAGGGGGATAATGTTACCGGCGGCACCCACGTCCCAGCTGCTGATGTAAGCACCGGTGCTGGCGTTGAGGACTTGCACACGATAATGAAAACCATCCGACACATACACATTGCCGCCGGAGACCGCGATGCCGTAGGGGGTTCTAAATCCCAGCGTAGTCTCGCCGGGAGTCGGGTCACCCGACACCCGCCATTGGCGCGTCCACACTCCGCTGACAAACGCCCACTTGGAAACCATGTTGCCACCCGTGCCAGGATTACCCTCACCGTGTTCGGAAACGTAAATCGCACCCGCGGTGTCGCGGGCGAGCCCGAGTGGGCCGTGCATTTCGTTCGCGCCCGCAGTCGGGGTGCCGAAGACAGCGATCGAGGTGCCCGCGCCGGTCGTGGCGTTGATCGACAGCTCGTCAACTTTGTTGAGGAAGCGATCGGCTACGAAGAGCTGGCCGGTCGAATTCATGACAATACCGTCCGGGCTGATGAATTGCCCCGCACCTGTCCCGCGCGTGGCGACAACCTGCGGCGTGGTCGCACCGCTGGTTAGGTTGTAACGAAGGATCCGGCCTCCGTTGGCGGGCGCCGTCGTCTGACCCACGGTGGGCACGTCGCCGTGCTCGGACACATACAGCCACGTGGTCGTGGTCGACGTATCCAGATAAATCATGGTGGGCTGGGTAGCCGCGAGATCGCGCAGGTGCGTTTGCGCAAAGCTCGGTAGCACCGAGCCCAATAGGGTAACAATGAGGACTGCGAACGCCGGGAGGCGCGCAGTTCCGTTATTTCGAGTCAGGAGCCTTGTCGGGGCCACAGTCTCACCAGGATCAGACAGCTTAGGGTGCATATTCGTTTTTTTTGCGACCGCTGCTGCACAGGGAGTTAAAGCCCGACGCAGACAGTGGGTCTATGGTTCCCGGCCATCCTAGACAAAAGAGTCAGCCTTTTCGCGTGGGTCAGAACCTTAATACGGGGTAGGTGTGAACCTATCTTCCGTCCCCAAAAAGCGGAGACATCCCTATTCCAACATGCAGAACGCAATCCCGCCGTCAGGAGATTCAGCGATCCTCCCGGGTGTTTCCCTAGTTGTGCTGCGGGAAACGTCGGTCGCCGTGGAATTTCTGCTGACTCAACACCGTTGCGAATCGTTCAGCGCGCCGACGCGAAGAAGCGCGAACGTTCGCAAAGTAACTGGAAGAGATCACGCCAGCGCGCCGCGCCTCCGCGTCTCTCGCTCTCTTTAATTCCACGTGGCTCCGCGACGTCCCGTGAAGAAGCGCGCCGCACTCTTTGCGAAACTTCGCGCTCCTTCGCGTCTTCGCGCTTAAGCCTTAAAAGCCCGTCTGCAGCGACAGCGTGCCGCGGTTGGCGACTTTCTCTCGCGTGCGGATGTCGGCGGCGTAGCCGAGCGACACGCTCCATGTCTTGGCGAAAAAGAGCGTCGCCGCGCCGCCCAGCTCCAGTCCGCTGCCATCGCCGTCCTCGACCGAAAGCGTCGTGGTGCGCGTGAAATTATCGGCGAGCCTTCCCGCCACCGCACGGTTGCGCGATCCGAATTCGCCGTGCCACGCCGCGCGACCATCGAGCCGCAGCGCGCGGCCAAGGAATTTCACGTTCAGCGCCGCGTCGACGCCGACCGCCCCGCTCGAGCTCTTTGCTTCTTGTTCAGCGTAGCGCATCGCCAGCACCGGCATGTCTTTCTCAGTGTAGGCGTCCAGAGTGACGCGCTCCGTCCGCAGTCCCAGCCACGGTCGCACCGTGATCGATTGCAGATCGACCGACCAGGCAGCCTTCACGCCAAAGCCCCAGTGATCCCCGCCGGTCTTGCCGTTCGTCCGCAACCCGCCGAGCGCCGTCACGCGGTGCACGCCTTTCGCCGTGAGCACCCCGTAGTTCGCATCCGCAATCAGCGAAACGTGCCCACCGCGCCACACGGCATAGATCCGGCCGGCGTTATCCTCGATCGTGAAATCTCCCCTGCCGCGAAGCACCTCCGTATTGAGCCGGCCTGCGCTGATTGCGCCGCCGATGAAAATGCCCTGGCGCACGGCCAGGTCCATGCCCGCCGTCACGACCTGCGCGGTGGTGTCGAACTTCGGCCGCCACCCGTCGCGCGCCCGGCTGCCATCCCCGTAATTGAAAGACGCATACGCTTCGGCCAAACGCGGGCCGCGCGCGGAAACCGCCAGTTGCGCCGTGCGATCGTCGATCGCACGCACCGCCAGGCTTTGCAGCGCGAGCGCCGCGGTGCCGAGCGTGGCGTTGAAACCAAGCGGGATTTCCGGGTTCAGCTGCTCGACGATGGCGGCGGCGAGCAACGCATGCGTTTTCGTTGTCGGGTGGATGTCATCCCAGAACACGTAGCCATTGGGATCGCCTACACCGCCACCGAGAGCCGCCGGTGCGAGAAAGTAAGACGTCGCGTTGCTAAAGCCCAGCGCACGATGATCGAGGATCACTCGGTCCAGCAGCCCTTGCAGGTCGACGTAGACGATATTCACGTCCGTCGCATTGGCAGCCAGGGTCGAAAGTCCGCCGCGCAGCGTCGTGTTGAACGCCGTGCTCGCCCGCAGGCCGAGCGCAGGACCCGAGCCGCCCGGGCCACCGCCGGTGATGAGCGAGCGCGGCGTCGCGCCAAGATTGGGCAACGAAGAGACGACGATGTTTTTTGCGCCGAGCGTGACCAACGACTGCACGTTTAGCATGAGCACCTGGGCGACGGCGCTGCTGGCGGAGTCCAGCAAAGCAGGATTGGTGGCGCCGGCGGGGATGACGGGGATGAGGTCGTTCGCGCCCGCGAGCACGGTGAAGAGGTCGGTCGGCTTCGCCGGAAATCCCTGCTGCCGGTAAATCCCGATCTGCTGCGCGAGCGTGGGCACTTCCGTTTGCAGCACAACGTTCGCGCCGGCCACTGCAAAGTTGAGATACGATCCCTGGGTCAACACCGGAGCAGCCGCGAGGATTGGATTGCCGAGCAGCTCCGTGAAAACGGGGCCGTTCGAGTAGCGTCCATTAAAATTCGGCGGCGGCGGCAGACGGCGGCCGGACAGCGCGAAAAGATTGCCGCTGTCGCTTAAGCTATCGCCGAACGAATACTGGCCGGTGAAGCTGCGCAGGGTTTGCGCGCCTACGGAGCTGGTCAATGAGAGCCACGCGGTAATCGCCGCGATCAGAAGACGAGGATTCATGGGGGGGTTGGAGCTGGAAGACCCACGACAACAAGCGCTTTGACCCACGGCAAGCCCCGCGCTGGGACGGGCTTGTCGGCGTGAAGAACGTCGACACCGGGTGCGCACGGTGCACGTCGTGCGAGTCGGGCCCGGTCCACCGGTCTTCACGCATCGGCCACGATCAGCCGCCCGCGGAGCGGCCGGCCCACCACGGACGGGCAATCGCAGGAACACTTTGATGCGCCGGTGGCCCTGTTTTCCTCACGGGGCGGCGCGCCGGCCCAGACTTGCTCCCGGCTGACCGCGTCCTACCGTGGCCCGCTTGATCCTTGCCGAACTCACCGATCGCATGTGGCTGTGGGCCGCTGCCGGCTTTTATTTTGCCGGCTTTGCGTTGGGCACGCTCGCGCTCCTGCGCCAAGGTCGGCCCTCAGGCAGTGCGACCTATTCTCTGATCGCGATCGGTTACCTGCTGCAACTCGTCGGACTCGGCATCCGTGGTCGCGCCGTGGCCGGGTGTCCGCTGGGAAATCAATTTGAGATTCTCCAGTTCACGGCCTGGTCGGCGATCACGCTCTACCTGGTCGTCGGGGTCACGTTTCGCAACAGCCTGCTCGGCTACTTCACTTCGGCTCTGGCGGCCGCGCTCACCCTCCTCTCCCTCGCCATTCCCGCCTGGGACGCCACCCAGCGGATGCACATTTTCGGCCACAACCCGTGGATCGAACTGCATGCGGCGCTGGCCGTCTTCAGCTACGGGGTGTTCGGCCTGCTGGCGCTCACCTCGATCATGTTCCTGCTGCGCAATCATTCGCTCAAGTCCAAGGACCTTGGCGGCTGGTTCTCATTTCTTCCGTCGATCCTCGATCTCGATCACATCGGCGTGCGTTTGCTCGGGACGGGCGTCGCCATCCTCACCGCCGCGCTCGGCGTGATCGCGCTGCATTACCTGCGCGATCTTTCGTCGGCCAACGTCCTCAAGATCACGTCGACTACGCTTGTGTGGCTGGCCTACGCCGTCGTCTTCACGCTGCGCCTTCGCGGCCAACTGCTCGCCAAAAAATTCGCGTGGGCCTGCGTCATTCTGTTCGTCGCCGCTCTCGCCTCGATCCCTCTCGTCGATCGTAGCCGGCACCCCGTGGCGAAGGTCACGGCGGTTCGCCACCTGCCATGAGCACCGCAGGACTATTCGTCATCGGGGCAACCCACCACCGCGCGCCGCTCGCGGTGCGGGAAAAACTCGCCTTGAGCGCCGCTGCCGCCGCCGCGCTCGAAGCGGAGTTCGCGCAGATTGCGGGCCTGCGCGAATTCGCCGTGCTCAACACCTGCAACCGCGTCGAATTCTACGGCGTCGCCGCGACGGCCGCCGCCGCCGCGCAAATCAGCGCGGCGTTTTGCGCGCGCCAGCAGTTCGACCCCGCCGACTTTGCGAAAATCTGCCTCGACCTGCGCGGCCGCGAGACCGTGCAGCACCTCGTGGAAGTTTCCGCCGGGCTGGACTCGCAGATGGTCGGTGAAACGGAAATCTTCGGCCAGGTGAAAGACGCCTATGCCGCCGCCCAGTCGCGCGGCTACACCGGCCCGGTGCTGAATCGCATTTTCCAGAAAGGCTTCCAGGCCGCGAAACACGTCCGCACCCACACCGCCATCACCGAGGGCCAGGTGAGCGTGGCCAACGTGGCCGTGGAACTCGCGCTCAATATTTTCGGCGGCGTAAAAGACACCCGGATCCTGCTGCTCGGGGCGGGCGAGATCGGCGAGAAAACCGCGAAAGCCTTTCAAAGTCGCGGGGCCGCAGCGTTGACGGTGGCGAGCCGGCGTTTCGAGCGCGCGATGGAGTTGGCGACCGCCCTGGGCGCGAGCGCGATGCCCTTCGAGCAGCGCGAGGCACGGCTGGCGGAGTTCGACGTGGTGGTCTGCGCGACCTCATCGCCGGATATGGTCGTGCCCTACTCCGCCGCCCGCGCCGCGATGGACAAGCGCCCCGCACGCCCGCTCTTCTTCATCGACCAGGCGCTCCCGCGCGATGTCGACCCGGCCGTCGCGGACATCGACAACGTGTTTCTCTACAACCTCGACGACCTTGCCAAAATCGCCGACGAAAACCGCGCCGCCCGCGAAGCCGAGATCGTCAAATGCCGCGCGATTGTCGTCGAAAAAGCCGATGCGCTCTGGCGCCAGGTTGCGACTCAAGTCGACGCACTTGCCGCCACGGCGCAGACCGAACTGAGCACCGCGGTCCCGCCATCCATCATCGATCGCCCCAATGGGGGCGCGGTGCCCTCACCGCGCAGTTAGGGCTTTTCCAAAAAATACCGTGGCCGCAAAGAGGCACAAAAGGCGCAAAACCTGCACACTTTTTTCCTCTGGAAAGAGGCCTTTTTCTTGCGCGTTCTGCGCCTTTTTGCGGCTACAGCTCTATTTAATCCACTCCAAGGCTCACTTCGCCACGCTCCGCAGCGCGGCAATCGCGCGCTCCAGCGCCGCGGCGAGTTCCGCGGTCTTGATCGGCTTGCTGATGTAATCGTCCATGCCGGCAGCGAGGCACGCCTCCCGGTCGCCCTGCATCGCGTTTGCCGTGATGGCGATGATCCAGGGGCGATCGCGCCGGGCAGGCCAGCGCTCGTTGATTTTTCGCGACGCTTCCAAGCCGTCCATCTGCGGCATTTGCACGTCCATCAGCACGATGTCGTAACGCTGGCGTGTCACCGCCTCGATCGCTTCGATCCCATCGGCCGCGAAATCCGCCCGGAAACCGAGCTTGCTCAACATGAGCAGCGCGACCTTTTGATTCACCACATTATCCTCCGCGAGCAGCACATGCTCGGGACGCGCGGCCGCGGTGGACATCACCGGCATAAACGGATGCGCGGTCACTGCGCGGACGTGCGCCGGCTCGTTTTTGAAAAAGGATGCGAGTGTCTCTACCAACTGCGCGGGCTTGGCGGGCTTCGTCAGGAATGCGGAGAAAAGCGAAGGATCGCTCACCTCTTCGCGCGCGCCCAACGATGACAGCAACACCAGCGGCATCGTCTTACCACGGAGCGTGCGAATTTCCGCGGCCAACATCGCGCCATCCATGCCCGGCATGTGCATATCGAGAACAGCGATGTCAAAGGTCCGACCCGCCCGCAGCAGCTCGATCGCCTCGGCGCCTGAAGTCGCGGTCTGCACCGTCATTTCCCAACTCTTTCCGAGCTCGGAAAGGATTCGCCGGTTGGTCGCGTTATCATCGACTACGAGCATCGAGCGACCGGCGAGCTGTGCCGGTGTAGGCGCGACCCAAGGCCGCGGACGGCTGCCCACCGGTTCCACCACGATCGTGAAGGAGAACGTCGAGCCTTTGCCCACCTCACTCTCAACCCACATCCGCCCGCCCATGAGCTCCGTCAGCCGCTTGCTGATCACCAACCCCAGCCCCGTCCCGCCGAAACGCCGCGTAGTCGAGGCGTCGACTTGCGTGAACGATTGAAACAAACGCGCCAGTCCATCCGCGGGAATGCCGATGCCCGTATCGCGCACGGCAATTTGCAGCTCCGTCTGCCCATTCGTCGCAGGCGCCGCGCGCACCGAGAGGACGACTTCGCCGCGCTCAGTAAATTTAATCGCGTTCCCGAGGAGGTTGACGAGCACCTGCCGTAATCGCGTCGGGTCCCCTCGCACCTCGCTCGGAACTGTGTCGCCGATCTCGTAGAGCAAATCGACGCGCTTCTCGGTGAATTTCGGCGCGAGTAAATCGAGCGCGCCTTCCACGCATTCGCGCACGCCAAACTCCACCTGCTCCAACTCGAGCCGCCCGGACTCGATCTTCGAGAAATCCAGGATGTCGTTGATGATCGTGAGCAACGCATCGCCGCTGGTTCGCACCGTTTCCACGTAGTCGCGCTGGTCGGCCGAGAGAGGCGAATCGAGCAGGAGCGAGGTCATGCCGATGACACCGTTCATGGGCGTCCGGATTTCATGGCTCATCATCGCGAGGAACTGGCTCTTCGCGAGATTCGCCGCCTCCGCCGCTTCTTTCGCCGCGTGCAACTCCGCCGTCTGGCGCTTGATCTCCGTCAGATCGACGAGCGAAGCGATTTGGTTTTTTTCGCCCGTCACCGGATCCACCAAGATCTGCACCGTGAGCGCGACCCACACGATCTGCCCGTCGGCGTGCCGGTAGCGCTTTTCCAGCGTAAATCGATCGATCTCCCCACGCTGCATCCGCGCCGTGAGTTCCTGTTGGATCACACTGTCTTCAGGCAACGTCGCCGCCACATAGCGCGTAGGATCGAACCGCTTCTCAACGGGCACGCCGGTGATCCGCGCGTGCGCCGAATTGACGGTGTGGGTCTCGCTGTGCCGGCCGACCACGAACCACGATAATCCAACGGGCACCAACTCGAAGATCGAGCGGAAGCGCGCCTGCTCCTGCGCGAGTTTCTGCTCTGCCCGTTTTCGCTCCGTGATGTCGACCAGGCTCGAAAGTTCTTCGAACGCGCCGTCGGGGAAATTTCTCCGCTGCTGCGTCAGCACTACCCACACGACGTCCCCGTCGCGCTGCCGGTAGCGTTTCTCGATCGAGAACTGATTGGTCTCTCCCGCAGCCAGACGCGCGTAGAGTTTTTCCTGCTCCGCATAATCCTCCGGGAAACTGATCCGGCGAAAGGCGCCTGGCACCGATAGCTCGGCGCGCGTATGGCCGCAGATCCGCACATGCGCATCGTTGAGCAAGGCAGCGCTGACCGTGCCATCCGGCTCCACCCGCCGCCACGACACGCCGATCGGCGTCGATTCGAAGATGAAACGAAACTGCGCCTCTTTGGCCGCGATCTCCTCCTGCGCGCGCAGCAGCGGCGTGACGTCCACGAGGGTCGATACTTCCTGATAGCCGGAGCGATCGCGGAAACGGTGAAACGTCAACTCGGCCACCATCTCCCGCCCATCGAGCCGGCGGTAACGCTTCTTGATCGAGAAGCGATCGATCTTCCCCTGTTCCAATTGTTGATACAGCACCTGCTGCGCCGCCCAGTCCTCTGGATGCGTGATCCGCCGGAAAATCTCCGGCTCGCGCATCTGCTCCTTGGTGAGTCCGATAATCCGCAAATGCGCCTCGTTCGTCAGCCGGCGTCGTGAGCCATCCTCACCCACCCAAAGCCACGACAACCCGATCGGCGCGCTTTCGAAGATGAAACGAAACTCCGCTTCCTTCTGCGCGATCTCGGCCTGCACGCGTTTACGTTCCGTAATGTCCAGCTGCAGCGCCATGAAGCCGGTGATCACGCCACCCTCGTCTTTCAACGGCTGCACCTCCACTTCCACCCAGCGGGGCTGCTTGCTCTTCGTGTAGTGAAGCAGCTCGCCCTTGAACGGCTCGCCGCGCCCGCACGCCTCTTCGAGCGCGCGCGCCGCCGCCTCATCCGTCTCGGCGCCGTTCAGCACCTCGCTGGGCCGCCGGCCTTCGACTTCCTTGAATCCATAACCAAAGAACCGCTCGAAGCTCTCGTTGACCCATTCGATACGCCAGTCCGCATCGGTCAGGATGACGACGCTCGCCGTCCGGCTGGCCACCAGTGCGAGCCGGCGCGACTCCGCTTCCGCGCGCCGCAAACCAGCCGTGGCGTCCTCCGCCTGCGCGATCGCCGAGCCACGCTTTTGCACCAGCGCCCACGTGAATCCCGCAGCAAATAAACTCATCAACGCACCGCCGCCCAGGATGAACCACGGCAACGGCCCGCTGCCGCGCGCGTCGAACACGCCCGTCGTGCGCAGCCGCCACAACCACTGCCGCCCATGGATCGGCACAGGCACCGACGACGCAAACGCCGCGGCGCTCCGCGCGGAATTTCGCGTCCATTGCGCATCATCAAACTCGAGCGTGCCGTTCGAGTCGAAGAGCACGGAGGTCGGCGCGGCGACTTCATCGTCAAACACCTCGAACTCCACCTGCCGCTCCGCGGAACGCGCGACCTCTTTCAAAAAAAAGTCCGTCCGGATCAGCGCGACGCCCCACCCGCGAAACCCCGCCTCCCGCGCCGGCCCCTCTCCTGTCTCCGTTCCGCGGATATACACCGGCGTCAGCAACGCGCATCCCTGCACCGTCTCGGCGCCATCGCTCAGCGTCAGTTTTGCAGAAAGGACGGGTCGACCCGACCGCCTCGCGCGCTCTGCCGCTGCGCGAATCGCCGGGTCCCGCCCGAGATCGCGGCCGAGCGTGGCACCATTCCGCTCGGCCGGCCCGATATGCGTGACGATGAACGCGTCCGCATGGGTGCCGCTGACGTCGGCGGTGAAGCGCGCCTGGCCGGCGCCCCGGAGCCGCGATTGGAGGGCACCTAATTCACCGCGTGGCACCTGTTCTACAAACCCCAAGCCGACCACGCCCGCGTTGAGAAAGCGCGATACGAACTCCACGAACCGCAGCCATTGCGCGTTCGGCAAATCACGGCGGATCTCGAAAAGCCCGCGCATCCCGTCCAGCGCCTGCTGCAGCACCTTGAACTGGCCCGTGAACGCGACCTGCATCCGATCGCCCACGCGCTCGAATCGCGCGTGCTCCTGGCGCCGCAATTCACTCCGCACGGAATACCAACTCGCCGCCGTAATCGCCAGCCCACCCGCAAAAACCAACCACGGCAGCACACTGCTTTTTCGACGACGCGACTGATCGGTGCGGTAGGGGCCCGGCATTCGCCGCTACGAGACCAGAATCGCGGCGCGAGGCGAACGCTTAGTGGAAAACTTGCCGCCCCGCGCACTCAAAATTCCACCGACGCGTTAAGTCATCCTCCCCGTCGTCGCGCGGGCGCGCTCGAGCGCTGCGCCCAGGTCCTCGGTCTTGAACGGTTTACTCAAGTAATCGTCCATCCCGGCCGCCATACACGCCTCCCGGTCGCCCTGCATCGCATTTGCCGTCAGTGCGATGATCCAGGGCCGTTCGCGACGATCGGGGAGCAGCAAATTGATCCGCCGCGAGGCTTCCATGCCGTCCATTTCCGGCATCTGCACATCCATCAGAATAATGTCGTAGGGCTGCCGGCGCAGCGCCTCCACCGCCTCGAGTCCATTGGCCGCGACGTCGGCGCGGTAGCCGAGTTTGCTCAACATCAGCAGCGAAACTTTTTGGTTCACCGTATTATCTTCAGCGAGCAGGATTCGCTCGTTTCGCCGCGGCGCCGTTGCCGCCGCGACCGGAATTACTGGCGCCGGCTTCGCGCCACCGTGGAAGAGCGACGCAAACGCCTCGAACAACTGCGCGGGTTTCGCCGGCTTCGTGAGGCCCGCGGCAAACAGGTCCTTGTGCGCCGTGATTTCTCGAAAGCCCAGCGACGAAAGCATGATGAGTGGCAACTGCACCGCATCGCGAAAACGGCGAATCTCCTGCGCCAGCATCACGCCATCCATCTCCGGCATCTGCATGTCGAGCACCGCGGCGTCGAACACTTCACCATCGCGCAACACCGTGAGAGCTTCTGCCCCACTCGACACCGCGCGCGCCGCCATGCCCCAACCGTGCGCGAGCCCGAGCAGGATGCGGCGATTGGTCGCGTTGTCGTCGACCACGAGCAGTCGCTTACCCGCGAGCGAACCCGTGCTGGCGGGCAGCCACGCGCGCGGCCTGCTCGCCAGCGCATCCACCAGGAGCGTGAAATAGAAGGTCGAGCCCTTCCCATCCTCGCTCTCCACCCACATCTTCCCGCCCATCATTTCCGCGAGGCGCTTGCTGATCGCCAGGCCCAGGCCCGTGCCTCCGAATTTCCGCGTGGTCGAGGCGTCGACTTGCGAGAACGACTGGAACAGCCGCCCCTGCCCTTCCTTGGAAATGCCGATCCCGGTGTCGCGCACCGCAAACTGCAGCCGCACCCGCTCGCCCACCGCGAACGGCGAGCGCGAGCGTCCGCGCGCCGCATTCACGTTTGCCGCCGCAGCCCCCTCGTCCGCGATGGTCTCGGCCATCACCCGCAACTCGACTTCGCCGGACGCCGTGAACTTCACCGCGTTGCCCATCAGGTTCACCAGGATCTGCCGCAGGCGCGTGGCGTCGCCCCTCACATTTCCGGGCACGCCGTCGCCAATCTCGCACAACAGATCGAGGTGCTTCTCCGCCACTCGCGGCGCGAGCAGATCGAGCGCTCCCTCGATGCACTCCCGCACCGAGAACTCCTCCTGCTCGAGCTCCAGATGCCCGGACTCGATCTTGGAGAAATCCAGGATGTCGTTGATGATCGCGAGCAGCGCATCGCCGCTGTAGCGGATCGTCTCGACGAAATCGCGCTGCTCCTTCGACAGCGGTGAATCGATCAACAGCGACGTCATGCCGATCACGCCATTCATCGGCGTGCGGATTTCGTGGCTCATCATCGCGAGGAACTGGCTCTTCGCCACGTTGGCCCGCTCGGCCGCTTCTTTCGCCGTGCGCAGCTCTTCCGCCTGACGCTTCTGCTCCGTGATATCGACGATCGTCGCCACTTCGTTGAGGATCTCCCGCTCCGGGCCGCGAAAAACCTGCACGGTCAGGATCACCCACTTCACGCCCTCGGCGCCGCAACGGTAGCGCTTCTCCATTACGAATTGATCGATCTCGCCGCGGCGCACCCGCGCGTAATTGGCCTCCTGCACCGCCTGGTCTTCCGGGAAAGTCAGCGCCTCGAAATTATCCGTCCCCAGCTGGGTGCCGGGCGCGACTCCACAAATCCGATACACTCCATCGTTCAGCCAGTAGCGTCGGGCCGCGACATCCTCGGTCCAGCTCACGCCGATCGGCAGCGCGTTCAGGATGAAGCGCAGCTCGGCCTCCCGCCGCGCCAGATCCGCCTCGGCCCGCTTGCGCTCCGTGATATCGACCAGGGTGGTGAGAGATTGCCGGTCGCGCGTCGCCGAATCGGTGAACATCCGGGTCGCAAACTCCACCCACACCACCCGGCCATCGGCGTGGAGGTAACGCTTCTCCAGGGCAAAGCGATCGATCTCCCCGCGCAACAATTGGTCGGAGAACGCCCGCTGCCGCACCAGATCCTCCGGATGCGTGACGCGCGCAAAAACTCCCGGCTTCACCGAGTCTGCCGCCGACACGCCCGTGATCCGCTCGTGCTCTGGGTTGACGACGTGCGACGCCGCGTTTCCCGCGAGATGCCAGGAGATACCGACGGGCGCCGACTCGAAGATGAATTGAAACCGCGCTCGCTCCTGCGCCACCGCTTCCTGCGCGCGCTTCAGGTCAGTGATATCCAAAAGCGTCGTTACCTGCTGCTCCACGCCCGTCGCTTTGTCGCGGGCGACGCGGATGTTGAGCACCGCCCAGATGAAGCTGCCGTCGGGTCGCACATAGCGTTTCTCGAGCGAAAACTGCTCGATCTTCCCCGCGACGATCTGCCGCATCAGCTCATCCTGCTTCACCTGATCCTCGGGATGAGTGGCTGCCACATAATTGGCCGTGTCGCGCGATCGGGCGACCGACACGCCCGTGATGCGTTCGTGCGCGGGATTGACGATGCGAGTCTCCGCCCGCTGGGCGAACACCGACGAAATGCCCACCGGCGCGTGCTCGAAAATGAAGCGGAACTGCGCTTCACGCTCCTCGAGCTGCAGGCGGATGCGATGCCGCTCCGTCGTATCCAGCATCAGCGACATGTATCCGGTAAGCCGGCCGGCGGGGTCTCGCACCGGCTGAATCTCCACCTCCGCCCACCACGTGCCGCCGGACTTCGTATAGTTCAGCATCTCGCCTTTGTAAGGCCGGCCTTCTCGATCCGCCGTATCCATATGCCGGAGCGCCTCCCGGTCGCTCAACTCGCCCATGAGCACCTCGCTCGGCCTGCGACCAGCTACATCATCGAGCGTATACCCGGTGAGGCGCGTGAAGCTTTCGTTGATCCAATGGATGCGCCAGTCCGTGTCCGCCAAAATCACCGCGCTCGCCGTGCTGCTCGCGACCAACGCGAGCCGGTGCGCATTTTCCTCAGAGCGACCGAGATCCTCTTTGACGCGTTGCGCGAGAAGCAGGGCATGCGCGCGCTTCCGCACCAGCGAGTCGGCCAGCAACGCGCCACCCACGCTCGCGAAAAAGCCACCGATCACGATGAGCCACGCCAGCGAATAGCTCACTTGCGCGTCGAACGTTGGCGTCGAAACCAGCCATAGCTTCCAGCGATGTCCGCGCAGATCCAGCGCCAGCGTGCGCCGATGCGCCCGCCGCTCAAATTCGCGCTGCGTCGCGCCCCAGTCGCGCATGACTTCCGACCTCGCACTCGTGCGGACGTCGATCAATTCTTTGCTGTCCACCGCTTCGCCCTCGAACACCGCGAAATCCACCTGCCCGTAAGCCTGCTCCACCATGCCTGCCAGCAGCGCCTCCGTGCGCAGCGACACGGACGCCCAGCCTTCCAGTCCCGCGTCCCGGCCTTCGACGTCGCCGCGGAGCGCATTGGCCCGGAACACCGGGGCGACCAGCAAAAACCCGGGTAGATTCTCATCTCCGGAGATCACGTCGATCCTTCGACTCAACGTCAGCTCGCCCGTGCGCAACGCCTGATCCGCCGCGCCTGCGCGTCGCCCCCTCCCCGCGAGAAAATCCACACCGAGCGCCCGCGCGTTGGTCTGCATCGGCTCGCTGTGCGTCACCACGTAAGCCCAGGGGCCGGTGCCCGTGCGCTGGACCTTAAAGCCCGGCAGCCCGTCCGCCTGCACGCTCGCCTCCAGTTCGTCTAATCGATCCCGCCGCACCCGCCGCACGTAAGCGATACCCACCACGCCTTCCGGAAAAATCCGGCTGACGCCGCTGACGTAGCGCGTCCAATCCGCATGCGACATCTCCTCACCCCTCACCTCGATGAACGTGCTCGCGCTCTGCGCGATCTGCGCCGCGAGGTCGAAGCGTGCCCGCACGCCATTTGCCACGCGGTCTGACAACCGGTGAAACCGCGCGGTCTCCTCCTGCTCCTGCGTCACGCGCAAGGCCAGCCAGCTCAATAAGGTCAACACGAGCCCCGCTCCCAGCACCAACCAGGGAGTGGCACGCTGCAGGCGCGGGATAGCGTCGGATTCTCCCATGGTCGGCGAAGAAATCAGATTATTTTGCAATGACGATGTCCGTTTAGGCGAGGTGGCGCGCGAGCCACTGCGCGGCCGTGCCCGTGGCTGGCACACTCAGCAGCGCCCGCAACCGCATCGCCTGCGCCACCGTGCGCTCGCGTCGCTCCGTCGCTTGCACGCTCGCCGTGAGTTCCGCCGCCAGCACACGCGCCGTCGCCGCTTGTTGGATATACTCGGGATACATCGCCTCGCCCAGCAGGAGATTCGCGATTCCGAGATACTCCACCTTTACCAGCATACGCCCGAGCAGGTAAGTAATGGGATTTGCGCGATAGGCGATTGCGCCCGGAATCGCCGCCAACGCGCAGTGCATGGACATCGTGCCGCTCGAGGTCAGGACGGCCGCCGCCGCCACCCGCTCACCAACCGGGCGCAACGAGATTTGCGCCGCCACCACGGATCGCGTCGTCACCGTTTCCAGGATACCGCGGATTTCCTCACTCGGATAAAGCACCACCGCCGGCCGCGCCCTGAATTGTTCGTAAGCGGCGACCATCATCGGATAAATCCGCCCCACTGCCTGCTTGCGACTGCCGGGCAGCAACAGGACCGGCCCGTCCGGATCGTAGCTGACGGGCGCGACGTGATCGGGCGCGACGAACGGATGCCCGACAAATTCCACCGGCAACGCCGTATCCGCGTAGCAGCGCGGCTCGAAGGGAAAGATGACCGCCATCGCGTCGAGATCCCGCGCCATCGTGAAACGCCGCTGCGCCTTCCACGCCCAAATCTGCGGCGAGATGTAATAGAGCGTCTTGATCTTTCCGCCGCCCTTCACGGAAAGCCCGCGCTCGCGCAGCGCGGCGGCAAGCCGGAGATTCAATCCCGGATAATCGATGAAACACACCGCGCGCGGCCGGTGCTCCGCGATCCAGCGCAACGTCTCCTCGAACAGCGCTTTGAAGAACGAATAATTCTTCAGGACTTCGACCAGCCCCACCACCGACGACGCCGTCATCTCGTGCAGCAATTGCGCGCCCGCTGCCGTCAGCTGCGGCCCACCGAGCGCCGCCACCGCGAGGCCAGGCTGATTCGCGCGGAGCTCGCGCACCATGCGCGCGCCGTGCTCGTCGCCCGAGTGTTCGCCCGCGACGATCAACAGATCGACCCGACCGCCGGTCGGCGACGGCAGGCGAAAGGGCAGGAACTTCTGATCGGCCATGATTCGAGGAAACCGCCAAGAACGCTCATGCTCGCTAAGCGGAACGATCAATTGAGGTGGAGCGGCTTGACCTCAAGCCGCTTCAAGACGTTTGAACGTCGAGCGAGATTCGACCGGCTCCAAACCAGCGGCTTGGGGTCAAGCCGCTCCACCTTTCCGAGTCGAATCAGTTCCGAGGATCTGATATCAGCGGCCATCAGCGAAGATTAGCGGTTTCCTCCTGCTTGATTCCGAATCTGCTCGGTGATCGTGATCGCCACCTCGAGCGCGCTCTTGCCTAGCGCCGCGCCGACTTTCGGCTGCTTCGCCTTGCTCACACTGTCGACGAAATGCGCCAGCTCGAGCGCCAGCGGCTCGCCCTTCTCGATCGGAATCTCGCGCACCGGAATCGCACTGAGATCGCCCGGCTTCACCAGGCCAATCTTCAGCTTCAGCCCATACGCGACGATGTCGCTCTTCTTCACCAAGTGCCCGGCTTGGTTCATGAAATCGAGCGAGAGATACGCGTCGCCTTGAAAGATCCGGATCTCGCGCGCCTTCTTGGTGCTCATCCGGCTCGCGCTGAGGTTGGCCACGCAACCGTTCTCAAACTGGATGCGCGCGTTGGCGATATCCTCGCTCTTCGAAAGCACCGTCACGCCCACACTGTCGATTTTTGCGATCGGCGATTTCACCAGCGCGAGCACGATGCCGATGTCGTGGATCATGAGATCGAGCACCACGCCGACCTCTGTCCCGCGCGGTTGATACGGCGCCAGCCGCTCTGCCGTGATGTAGCGCGGCTCGTCGATTTCCTTTTCGAGAAAACTCATCACCGGATTGAAGTGCTCGATGTGCCCAACCTGCACGATCCGGTTCGAGTTCCGCGCCGCAACCAGCACCCGCTCCGCTTCCTCGAGCGAGGCGCAAAGCGGTTTCTCGATCAGGAGGTGCGCGCCAGCCGCGAGCAACGGGAGCGCCACCTCGGCATGCTTGTCCGTCGGCACCACGACCGACACCACATCGCACGCCGCCCCGAGCGCCTCGAGCGTCATGAAACGCTGACAGTTGTGCTTCGCGCAAATTTCCGCCGCCCGCGCGTCGCTCGTCTCGAAAATTCCCACCAACTCCGCGCCCGGCAGCGTGGCATAGATCCGCGCGTGATGTTGCCCCAGCGACCCGACGCCAGCGACACCACAGCGGATTTTTTGCGAGCGGGAGAACATGCGTGGGCTGGTGATTTAGACAGGATTAACAGGATTAACAGGATTATCTCCCGTCGCTTCAGCCAATCCTGTAAATCCTGTTAATCCTGTCCAAACATCAAAATCTCCGCCTACCGCAGCGCGCCGTCGTGCAGAAACAGACTGCGGTTCGCCTTCGCCGCGTGCGCGAGGTTGTGCGTCACGAGCACGAGCGCCGTGCCCGTTTCGCGACACAGCGCGAGCAGGAGTTCGATCACGGCGTTGCCGGTGTGCTCGTCGAGATTCCCCGTGGGCTCGTCGGCCAGCAGCAGTTTCGGCGAGTTGATCAACGCCCGCGCGACCGCCACGCGCTGCCGCTCACCACCGGAAAGTTGTGCCGGCAAATGATGGCTGCGCTCCGCCAAGCCCACGCGCGCCATCAATTCTTTCGCGCGGGCACGCTGCACCGCTCCCGGACTGCGCAAGATCCGCGCCGCCATCAACACATTCTGCTCCGCGTCGATTTCGGGAATGAGGTAGAACGATTGAAACACCATCCCGAGAAACTGCGCCCGCCGATCCGCCGCCGGCGCTGCTCCCGCCCAATGGATTGTTCCGGAGTCGGGCGTATCCAGGCCCGAGAGCAGATTGAGCAACGTGGATTTGCCGGAGCCCGACTCGCCACGTATCGAGACGCTCTCGCCTGCCGCGACGTGGAGCGTCACATCCCGCAAGACCTGCAGCCGCTGCGTGCCGCTCAGATACGTCTTGCCCAGCGACTGCGCACTGAGAACCGCATCACTCATGGCGACATCCTCACCTGCGACAAACTGCGTGCATTAAGACTCACGCCCCCACTGAGGTCGCGCCCCGCTCCGCGCGCAACGGCATTTTCCGTCAGCTCTCGACGACTGCGGAGTAGCCCAGCGCCGCAGTCCCGCACTGAACCCGCCCTCGCCTTACTCACTCCGCAACGCCTCGACCGGCTTTAATTTCGCCGCGCGCCACGCCGGGATTAGGCCCGCGAGCGTCGAAATCACCACCGACGCGACCACGGTCATCACGAGATCGCTCGTCAGCGTATGCGAGGGTAGATCGGTGAACTGATAGAACTGCCGCAGCGTATCCGTGCGGTTCAGGAGCTTCGCGATGCCGTGGACGATGTGATTGCGGATCTCCAGCGTGCCCCAGGCCAGCGCCAGCCCCAGCACCGTGCCCGTCACCCCGATGATGAAAGCTTGCACGCAGAAACACAGGGCCACATCGCGCGCGCGCGCGCCCAAGGCGCCGAGCAGCCCAATCTCGCGCGTCTTTCGGACGACCGAAATCAGGAGCGAGCTCATCACCGAAAACGCCGCGATGATCACGATGAAGAGCAGTAGGAAAAAATTAATCGTCTTCTCCAGTTGCAGCACCCAGAGGAAACTCTCCCAGCTCCGCGTCCACGGCATCGCCGTGATTCCGCTCGGAAGTAGCACGCCATTGAGCTGCGCCGCTACGACGTTTTCGTCGAGCCCTTCGCCGATCCGCACGTTGATCCCGTGCACGCCCTGGCCGAGTCCGTAAATTTCCTGCGCCGCGCGCAGCGTCCCGTAGATCGTGCTGCTGTCGAGATGCTGGTGACCGATCTCAAAAAACCCCACGACGCGAAACTGCC
The DNA here is from genome assembly GCA_031425115.1 of Opitutaceae bacterium. Taxonomy (GTDB): domain Bacteria; phylum Verrucomicrobiota; class Verrucomicrobiia; order Opitutales; family Opitutaceae; genus ER46. Next base: position 19,979 of record JANPIT010000689.1, read on the forward strand.
TCGGCAGGAACACCTCGTCCGTTTTGAACTTCTCGATCAGCAGCGGTGAATAGATCTCGATCGAGTCGCCGATCTGCGCACCCAGCTGGCTCGCCACCTCTGAACTCAAGATGATCGCATCGTCATCGAGGTCGTCCAACTGCCCGAGCCGCACGAAGCGCTTGAGATTCGCCACCTGCTCGACTGTATCCAAGTCCACCCCACGAAACAACGGGAACGACGGCCGCCCGCTCCCGAGCACCATCACAGGTCCGGCGACAAACGGCGTCGCGGCCACGACCCCCGGCGTCGCGCGCACTTTGCCCAGTGCCGCCGACACATCCTCGATCACGCCCGCGCCCTTCACCTGCACTTCGCCCTCCGTCTGCACGATCATCCGCCGCAGTTCGTAACCAAACCCGCCCATCACGCTCGTCACGACCACCAGCACCCACACGCCCAGCGCCACGCCCGTGATCGAGATCGCCGTGAAAAACGGAAACCGTCCCGTCGGGAACAACTGCTTCAGCGCGAGATAGAAATACCAGGGCACGGCGAATGCGGATATCGGATTGTCGATTTCGGATTAGGTTCCCCGCGGCAACGGCTTCAGCCCATTCCGCATTCCGGAATCCGCAATCCGCAATTTGGTCATGCGCCTGGCCTCAACTGCGGAAACAGAATCACGTCACGAATGCTCTCGGCGCCCGTGAGCAGAATGCAGAGTCGGTCGATGCCCACGCCCATGCCGCCCGCGGGCGGCATGCCGTGC
>JANPIT010000690.1:0-1976 GCA_031425115.1 Opitutaceae bacterium
CCGCACCCGCGCCGCCGATGTCGCGACCATTTCCCTCGACCTCCTCCGCCGCAGCGGCCCGCTCGCCGTCGCGGAAAAACTCCGCGCCCTCCCGCGCAGCTGCGTCTGCATCGTCAACGCCGCCGCGCCGCGCGACATCGAGGTCTTCGCCGCCGCCACGCTCGCCGCGGAGAGCGCCGGCTCCCGTTTCCTTTATCGCACCGCCGCCGGCTTCGTCGCAGCGCGCATCGGCCAGTCGCCGCAGCAGGCGCTGCTCGCGCCCGAGGCCTTCAGCCTGCGCAACGCTCACGGCGGCCTCACCGTCGTCGGCTCCTACGTGCCGAAGACCACCGCGCAACTCATCGCGCTTCTCGCCCTGCCTGATCTCGCGGCCATCGAGCTCTCCGTCGCCGCGCTCCTCGACGACGCCCGCCGCCCCGCCGTGCTCGCTACCGCGCTCGCGCAGATCAACGCCGCGCTCGCCGCCGGCCGCGACACGATCGTCTACACGAGCCGCGAACTCGTCACCTCGCCCGACGCCGCCGCGAGCCTCGCCATCGGCCGCCGCGTATCCGACGCCCTGATTCACCTCGTGCAGCATCTCGCCGTCGCCCCGCGCTACCTCATCGCCAAGGGCGGTATCACCTCGAGTGATACTGCTACGCTCGGCCTCGGCGTCCGTCGCGCGCTCGTCCTCGGCCAGGCCCTGCCCGGCGTCCCCGTCTGGCAGCTCGGCCCCGAGGCCAGGTTTCCCGGGCTCGGCTATATCGTGTTCCCCGGCAACGTCGGCAGCGACACCGCCCTCGCCGAACTCATCGGTAAACTCCGTCACTTCTGACCCTCCTTCCCGCCCCCCTTTTGCGTCCTCCTCCCTTCTCCCACCTTTTCCAACGAATAATGAAAACCTGCTCCACCCTGCTCGCCCTCGCGCTCACCGCGCTGCTGTTGCCGTTACACGCCGCCGACGCGCCCAAGGCCGCCAAGTCCGCAAAGTCCCCCAAGTCCGCTCCGACTGCTCCCGCCGCCGACGCCTCCGCCGGCCTGTCCGCCGAAGCCGTGGCGAAGGCGGGCACCGTCACCGCCGCCTCGCTCAAACTCGAAGGCACCGGCTTCTACCTCGACAAGAGCAAGTGGGCCGCGATCAACCCCAACCAGCGCAAGGAAGCCTCGGTCAAGTTTCCCGTTCCCGCCCGCAACGGCGTCTACCGCGTGGAACTCCACACCGTGGGCGAGAACGACGGTTCGTCGAGCTACGAGGTCTATCTCGCCGACAAACTGCTCGGCCGCTACACGCCCCCGCTCTCCAACGAACAATTCGAGGAAGGCGAGCGCTACAACACCGCGTGGTTCGATGTCGATGTGAGCGAGGGCACGCTGGTCGAGGTGCGCGCGCGCATCGGCTCGAAGGACGGCCAGGAGTGGAGCCGCGGCCGCTGGTCCAAGGTCGTGTTCATTCCGCGCAACCCGGCCACCGTCGGCCACGGTCAGTCCCAGCTCGCGCTCGCCGCCGCCCAGCGCGAAAAGCTGTTCCGCCCCGTCCCCCGCCAGACACCCGGCAACGGCAACGTGAAAGTCACCGGCGAACTCCGCCAGTGGCACAAGGTCACCGTCGACCTCGCGGGCCCCTTCGCCGCCGAGACCGACACCGCGCCGAATCCGTTTACCGGATACCGCTTCGACGTCACGTTCACCCACGAGTCCGGCCAGCCCACGTATGTCGTGCCCGGCTACTTCGCCGCCGACGGCAAAGCCGCCGAGACTTCCGCCACCGCCGGCACCGTCTGGCGCGCCCACCTCTCGCCCGACCAGCCCGGCAAGTGGAACTACCGCGTCTCCTTCACCGCCGGTCCCAACGCCGCCACCCATGGCAACGGCAAGGCGCTCGCCCCCTACGATGGCAAGACCGGCTCCTTCACGGTCGGCGCGACCAACAAGACCGGCACGGATTTCCGCGCCGGCGGCCGCCTCGCCTACAAGGGCGGCCACTACCTCGTCGC
>JANPIT010000691.1:0-4386 GCA_031425115.1 Opitutaceae bacterium
GTCGTCGCCACGCCTGAACCCGCGACGGCGCAGTTGCTCGCTCACCTCGGCCTGCGCCTGCCCAAAGGCCCGCGTATCATCGCGAATGTAGTGCCGAAAATCGCCTCCGAATCGGCGTAAGCTCTTGCATCGCAACAAAAGAGTTCGGCGAACTGACGAACTCGGGTTAGGTGACTGGTTTGGCACTGATCATTGATTATGGATTCGTGTAGGACTTCCGTAAATTAGCAGGGGCGCCCCCGCTAGCGGAAGCGCCCCTGGTGTTTTTCTTAGGTTAATCTCTGTCTCTTATTCGAACGCGGCGTAACGATCTCCACTGGCCACGGGATCGACGATCTTCACCGGCAGCGCGACTTTCGTCGCGACCGGCTTGCCGTCGATTTCCGCGGGGAGGAACCGCCACTGCTTCACCGCTTTTAAGACCGCCGTCGCCAGCACGTCGTCCGTCGCGGACTTGATGCTGAATTCGGAGGGCTTGCCTGCTGCGTCCACCACAAACTCGAGGAGCACTGATCCCCCGTGGAATTCAGGTCCGACCGCGGGCGAAACCACGGTAATCGGAACCGGAACCCCGGGATCCTTGTTGCACGAGTCGAGGTAGGCTTGCTCCGGAGTCGACGCGGAAGCGGCGACGGCCAAAAGCGCACCTACACTGAGGAGGACGACGAGTTTCTTGACTGCTTTCATGGTATTAAACTCCGCGGGTGAGGCGGAGAGTTTGGTTTTCTCTTTCGGTGGGCGAAACGCCGTCGAGACGGCCGCACTTGCGCGCGACCAGCCCAGCGGCGGGTTTTCGACCGGGCGCGCCCATGCGCATCCGGCCAAAAGGATCGATTTTGGGGAAACCAGCGGCTGCCGCGTCACTCGTCCGGCGGACAGCCTACCTGCGCGCAACCTCGGGGAGGCGCGCGTAAATCAAAGAACTCCGATTGGGAGAACTTCGAAAGCAAGGCGGAGGGAGCAGGTGCCATGCCGCCATCGCAACTCGTTTCCCTTTGCGTCGCCCAAACGTAACCAGCTCGTCGTTTCCACTTCCGAAATTACCTTCCGTTTTTCCTTCAAACTCAGCTTGCAGGACCTCCGTGCTGGATGTTCTCTCTCTAGTTCTGACTCGCTACCATGCCTGAAATCGCAGCCTCCCGCTCCCCTTCCCCCTTCCGGCGTATCAGCTCTGCCGTCGCTCAATGGATTGATTCCGATTACACCCCCGAGGGTCCGGAAAAGATGCGCAACGAGCCTGACCGCGTCGATTGGATGCGCTGCATTCCGTTCATCATTCTCCACGTCGGATGCCTCGGCGCGATCTGGGTAGGCGTGAGCCCGGTGGCCGTCTGGACCGCCGTCGCTCTCTATTTCGTGCGCATGTTCGCCGTCACGGGCATCTACCACCGCTATTTCTCGCACAAGACCTACAGCACCTCCCGCTTCGGTCAGTTCCTGCTGGCACTCTGGGGCGCTACGACCGTGCAGCGCGGCGCTCTCTGGTGGGCCTACCATCATCGCCACCACCATCAGCACTCCGATGATCCAGAGGACGCTCACTCGCCCCACGTTCACGGTTTCCTCTGGTCGCACATTGGCTGGATCACGAGCCGCCGGAATTTCCCGACCGATTACTCGAAAATCAAGGACCTCGCCAAGTTCCCGGAGCTGATCTGGCTCAACCGTTTTGATACCGTCATTCCGATCCTCTTCGCCTTCGCGCTCTTCGGGTCGGGTATGCTTCTGGAGGCCTACGCGCCGAGTCTCGGCACCAGTGGCGGACAGATGCTCGTGTGGGGCTTCTTCATCAGCACGACCTTCCTCTTCCACGGCACCGCCTGCATCAACTCGATGGCCCATCTGATGGGCAAACGGCGGTTCGACACGTCCGACGACTCCCGCAACAGCTTCATCCTCGCCCTCATTTGCCTCGGCGAGGGCTGGCACAACAACCATCACCGCTACCAGTCCGCCACCCGCAACGGTTTCTACTGGTGGGAAATCGACATCACCTACTACGGGCTCAAGGCATTGTCATGGACGGGCCTCATCTGGGGCCTGAAACCGGTGCCGCAGTCGATCATGGAGGAGGCTGCCCGTGCCGACCACGTCGCGAGCATCGCCGCCGCCCAGCGCGCCGCGCACCTCCACCCGGAATACTCGTCACTCAAGAAAGTGGTTCCCGCCGCTGCCGCCTTTGCCGTCGCCACCGCCGCTGCCGCCCAAACGACCCTCCCGCCGAAAGCCGAGGGTCCCGCCGTGCACCGCGACCTCAGCGAGCAGACCCACAACATGGCGAAGGTTCAGCCAGTGCCGCCCGTGATCTAACGCTCGGCCCGCCTGGAAGGCATCACGCGCCTACGCTGCCCAGGGCTCGAAGCCCGGCGAAAACTTTGGGGCGTCGCTCACCGCGACGCCCTTTTTCGTGCCCCCTTCGCCCCTGCCATGCGTCCACCAGCGGGGTCGAGCCGTAACTCTCCGCACTCCGTGATTCGCCTTTCCCAGCCACCGAAAATCAATCCTCAGCTATGACCTCGCTCGCCATCATCGGCACCGGCATAGCCGGTCTCGGCTGCGCCCATTTTCTCCAGCGGCACTTCGATCTCACCCTCTTCGAGCAAAACGATTACGCTGGCGGCCATACCAATACGGTCACGGTGCGCGAGCTGGGCGCCGACTCGGTGCCTCGTCCTGTCGCCATGGACACGGGATTCATGGTGTTCAACAAGGTCACCTATCCGCACCTCACGCGGCTCTTCGCCGCCCTCGATGTGCCGATCAAGCCGACCTCGATGTCGTTCAGTGTCCGCCACGCGGATACAGGCCTGGAGTTTGCCGGCTCATCGCTGAACCATATTTTTGCGCAGCGCCGCAATCTGCTGCGGCCGCGCTTCTGGCGCCTGCTTTCGGCCATTTCTCGTTTCAACAAGGACGCAATCGCCGCTCTGGACGATCCCGCCGTCCAAGGGGAGACCCTCGGTGACTACGTCAAACGCCGCGGCTACGGCGCCGATTTCTTCGACCTCTACCTCGTGCCAATGAGCTCGGCCGTTTGGAGCACGCCGCCCGAGTTGATGCTTTCGTTTCCCGCCACGTCGCTCCTGCGATTTTTCCATAACCACGGCTTCCTCGGGCTGCACACGCAGCATCCTTGGTGGACCGTCGACGGCGGCGCCAAACGCTACGTCGAAAAAATCACCGCCCCTTGGCGCGACCGCATTCGCCTCCGTCAGCCCGCCACCCGGATCGTTCGCACCGCCGCCGGTGTCGCGGTCACAACCGCCGACGGCCAGATGCACCATTTCGACAAGGTGATTCTCGCGTGTCACGGCGACCAGGCGCGCCGCCTCCTCGCGGCGCCGACCTTCGACGAAGACCGGCTGCTTCGCGCGTTTCACTATCAGCCGAACGTCGCCACGGTGCACACCGACGCCAGCGTGATGCCCCGCAAACGCCTCGCCTGGTCGAGTTGGAACTACGAGATCGCGCGCGATGCGGCGGGCCAGGTGTCCACTGCCACGCACTATTGGATGAACTCGCTGCAAGGCGTCTCGGATCGCGAAAACTATTTCGTGACGATCAACCGCCCCGAGTCGATCGCGCCCGATCGGGTGTTGCGCCGCATCAACTACGAACACCCGCTTTTCAATCTCGAGGCCGTGCGCGCTCAAGACGAGATCCCCGCGCTCAACGCCAGCGCCCAAGGTGGCACCGAGACCTATTTCGCCGGTGCCTGGCAACGCTTCGGTTTTCACGAGGACGGCCTGCTCAGTGCCGTGCAACTCAGCACCCTGCTCCTCGGGCGCGACCCGTGGACGGCCGGGGATCCCGCTCGGGTCCCGGCAGGTCTCGCCGCGGGCGTCCCGTAACATCGCTTGCGGCGCGGCGGCGCGCCCGCTCCACTCCTCGGCATCCCAGCCTTCCCCGGCATCCGCTGTCCGGGCTGGAACGTAGGACGAGTGACCATCCCGCCATGAAATCCGCCCTCTACGAATGCCAGGTGATGCACGCGCGTTTTGCGCCACGGCAGCACCGCTTTCTCTACCGGATTTTTCTCTTCTCCATCGATCTGGATGAGCTGGAAACACTGCCGCGGCGGCTCGCGTTTTTTTCGGTCGGCCGTCGCAACCTCTACTCGTTTCGGGATGCCGACTTCCTGCCCACCGGCGGACGGCTGCACCTTGGAACACCGGTTGGCTCGCCCACACCAGCTGCAACAAACGAGCCTGCGTCAACCACGAGACCGCCCGCGCTCAAGGCGCGCGTTACTGCCTATGCCCAGCTGCACGGCGTCGACCTCACTGGCGGCCGCATCGTCTTGCTCACGCTGCCGCGCGTCGTGGGTTACCTGTTCAACCCCGTGTCCTTTTATTTCTGTTACGACCGCGACGGCGCCCCCACCGC